>NZ_CDWRCL010000185.1:0-8182 GCF_977927575.1 Frankia sp. CcCS3 | reverse complement strand
CACGAATCTACGTGAATGTTTACGGTGAGCAGTGCTCGGGCATGCACCAACACGATGGGTCGTTGTCGACATAGAGAATCCGCGACTCCGGCGCGACCTCCTGGACGACCTCATGCAGGTTCGGCGCGGTCGGCAGCCCGGTGCCGATATCCAGGAACTGCCGGATGCCGTGCTCCGCCGCCAGGACGCGGGCCATCCTGACCATGAAGTTCCGGTTGGCCCGCATGGACGTGGGCAGCTTGAGCATACTCCTGGTGAACTCCGCGGCCGCCGCCCGGTCGGCCGGGAAGTTTTCCTTGCCGCCGAGTATGTAGTCGTAGACCCGCGCCGAGTGCGGAACGTCGATCTTCAGGTCGACGTTCCGCGGCGCCCAGTCCGGCACCACCGAGCCGTAGGTCCACCCGGCGTCGTCACCTCCAGCCACGACTCCCCCTATCTCTGACAGCGCCCATACACAGACACACTGATTATTCCTCCCAGACTCTCCCATGACCCCGTAATGGCGGCATCGGATGGGGTCGAGGAGTGACGTCCTCGGGGAGTGATGCGTCCTGGGATGCGGGGCATGCCTGGAGTGGAGTCCACGGACGTGCTGTACGAAGAGCGACGATCTAGCGACTCGCCGGACTCGCCGGAGCGAATTTTGGGGACCCGAGCACGGTTTGCAGCCCCTGGACCGTTCCTTGCTCCCCAGAACTCGGCCGCCCCCGGGCTCCGGGGGCGGACACTGGACGGAGATCATCGTCTCGTGAGCACCGAGCTGATCGATCTGTCGGTACCTATCGTGACCGGCATGCCCGTCTACCCGGGGGATCCCGAGGTCGACGTGTCACCGGCACTGACCGCGGCCGAGTCCGGCGTCAACGTGCAGCGCCTGCACCTGGGATCACAGACGGGCACGCATGTCGACGCCCCCTTCCACACCGACGACTCGCTGCCCAGGGGACGTAATGAAGTAACAAATACGTGATCGAGAGCATCATCGCAGGTCACAGGCCTGTGGAGGGTTCGAAACGCGCAAGTTATTTCATTTCGACTCCCCAGGCTCGACGAGGTTCCGCTACAACGTTTCACCGGACCCGCGGTTCTGCTGGCTGCACGGGGCTACGGCCCACAGGCGGCGATCGGCCCGGAGGTGCTGTCGGGCCCATTTACCCGCCCGTTTCCCCACGATGTCGTCGTCCTCATCGTCACAGGATGGTCCGTCCACTGGGGCCGCGACGGGTACCTACGATATCCCTATCTCGCGCCGGACACCGCGCGGGCCCTCGTCGACGCGGGTGTCCGGACGGCCGGTATCGATGCGCTCAGCGTTGATCGGACACCCGGACCGGGGCAGGATGTCAGTCTCGCGGCCCACCGGATTCTGGGTGGGGCCGGTGCCGTCATCGTAGAGAACCTGACCAGTCTCGATCGACTTCTCACCGCCCGGGCGAACGGGCGGCCCATCCACATCGCCCTGTTCCCGATTCCGCTCGCCGGAGCCGACGGTGCCCCGGTCCGGGCAGTCGCAAGCGTCGGCCCCACGGATCAGCTCCCCACCGCGTGCCGTCGCAGCAGCGGGTCGAGTTCGCCGGACGTGTCCCCCACGACGTTCCCGCCCGCCGGTGACGCATCGGCCGTCGGCCCGGCCGGCGTCGCCGTACCCGAGGGCATGATCCCGGCGGGAGCCACCAGCCCACCGTGCGTCCCCGGGGGATTGACCTGCACCCGGCCGGGGCGTGAGGTGGTCGAGCGCGTGCCCACGCGGGGCGCGGGCCGGATGGCCGGCCGGGCCGAGGCCACGTCCCCACCGTCAACGCCGTCAACGCCGTCAACGCCGTCAACGCCGGTCTCGCCGTAGCCCGTCTCGGGGTACCCGGCGAACCGGGCGAGATCGTCCCCTTCCGCGTCCTCGTCCAGCCCCGGCTGGCCGGCCACCAGAGCGCCGAGGTCGATCGTCTCGGCGCCGGCGATCGCGAGCTCCTCGTCGGTGAGCTCCTCCACCGGCTGCTGACCAACCCGCTCCGCCAGGGGGTCCGGTCCCGGCTGGCGCTGCCGGTAGGCGAAGGAGGACCCGATCGGGGGCCGCCGACGCCGGGCGGCCCGCTCGGCCTCGATCCGCCGGTCTACCGCCGCACGCGCGGCGGCCAGCCGCCGCGCGGTCTGCGCCGACCGGCGAAGATAAACGAGGTACGCGCCGAGTACGGCATCGACGAGGAACTGCCCGGCGATCCACAGCCCGCCGAGGATGGCGGCCAGCACGATGCTCACCGGAAGCAGGACGAGCAGGACGAGCAGGCGCTGCCGACGCACCCGCATCAGGGCGGCACCCTCGGCGTCCGCCCGGCGCTCGGGACCGCGCGGAGGAACATCCGCCCGCGGGTCGTCGGGGTGCGCACCCGACCACTGTGGGCGGTTGGGGCGTCCGTCCTCCGAGCCCCCGCCCTCCGGATCCTCGCCAGCAGACCCGCCGCCGGATAGCAGCGCGCCACCGGTCGAAGCGTCCTCGATGATCGGCATGCCGGACGCGATGGGCATCCCGGGGACGACGGGCTGCCCGCCGGGGGCTCCGGCCTCCCGGGACGGCCCGGCGGACACCGAATCCCCGAGCTCCGCGAGGTCGACCGGTCCATCGAATTCCGCGTGCGACATTCCCGTTCCTCCCGCGGTGAAGACGCCGTCATGATCGCCGCCGAAACGATCGACGACGGCATCGCCCCGGCCGGGTGGCCGTCGGGAGAGCACCCGCCTCGCAACCGTGAAACGCTCGGTGGACCGCTGCTGCGCCGTCGTGTCGTGACGGCGCAGCCACATCGGGATCAGCACGAATCCCCAGACCGCGACGATCGCCACCCAGATCAACGCGCTCATCGGACCACGCCTGCACGACCCTGGTCGATCCCATCATCGACCATCATGATCCCGCCCGCCCCCATACTCCCACCCGATCCTGTGGTTACGTTGTCAATTTCGCGGGATCTGTGGTCTCCGTGGTGTTCACCGCTCCCGGGGAGAGGGAACAGCACGGGAAACGTGTCCCACCCACCACCCACCGGACGCACACCATCCGCGGCGAGCGCGGCGGGCGCGGGCGCTCTGACCATGAGGAGCCTCTTCTCGACACCAACGATTGCGATTTCGTAGTCGACGCTAGTGAGCGAAATCCACGTGGTCACCGACCCGGAGCCCGCGTGTCGCATCCGCAACTGGATGGGTGATGGTGGATGTGTCGTCGTCAAAACGCACCGCGGACCCCCCAGGACCGCATCTGACCTATGGAAGCCCTTGTAGAGAGCATCGACATCCGGTCAGGACCTTCGCTTTGTCACCGGATTGAGATCCGGAACGACGGGCGGTGACGAGAAGGGACTACGTCCGGTAACCGACACCGTCCCGGTGCCGGAGTGGAACGTGTCACGCGAGCCGTGGATCCAGGCATCGTTCTCAGGCGCGGCGGCACCGTCGGGCGCGGCACCGTCGGGCGGCGCGGCGGCCGCTCAGGGCCGGCTGTACCGGGTCTCCCGCCAGCGGTGCACCAGGCCCTCGGGGACGTCCTCGGTCGTCAGCGCGAATCCGATGTGGTCGCGGTAGCGGCCGTCGATGGCGAGGAAGTGCCGGTGCAGCCCTTCCTCGCGGAAGCCGAGCTTCGCGAGCACCCGCCGGCTCGCGGCGTTCTCCGGGCGCACATTCGCTTCCACCCGGTGCAGCCCGACCGGCCCGAAACAGTGGTCGACGACGAGCGCGAGCGCGGTCGGCGTGATGCCTCGACCGGCGTACTCGCTGTCGATCCAATAGCCGACCTGAGCGCTGTTGAACGCCCCGCGCACGATCGTGGACACGGTCACCTGACCGACGAGCCGCCCCTCGAAGGTGACCGCGAACGGCAACGTGGCGCCGAGCCGGGCCTGCTGGCGCAGGCGGTGCCACATCTGACGGTAGATCGAGAGGGTCTGGCGCTGCGCCCAGGTCTCGCGGACCATCATCACTCCGGGTGGGGTCGCCTCCCACGGCGCCAGCCAGTCGGCGTTGCGCAGCCGCACCTCGACCCACGTGGAGGCGTCACGCAGACGAAGCGGCCGCGCCTGGACCCGTCCGTCGGTCAGGACTGCCGGCCAACCCGGAGCTCCCACCGTCGCGCCCTATCCGGCGTCGGCAGCATCGGCAGCATCAGCTGGGGCTGGGGCAGGGGCGGCTGCGGCGGCTGTGGCGAGGCCCGCGGACCCCGCGGCCGGGTGCCCGTGGTCGTCGGCCCCGCGCAGCTGGGCGACGGCATGACCCACCACCCCGGCCAGCACGCCCAGCCCGTCGCGTACCCCACCGGTCGAGCCGGGAAGGTTCACCACCAGGGTGGCGGCGACGGTTCCGACGAGCCCGCGGGAGAGCACCGCCGCCGGCGCGGTCTCCCGACCCGCCGCGCGCAGCGCCTCGGCAAGTCCGGGCACGGCCCGCTCGATCACCTCGCGCGTCGCCTCGGGGGTGACGTCGCGGGGACCGAGGCCGGTGCCACCGGTGCTCACCACCAAGTCCACGCCGTCGGCGGCGGCGGACCGCAGCGCCACGACGATCTCATCCCGCTCGTCCGGGACGATCGTCGCCGCGCCCACCTCGAAACCGAGTTCGACGAGCCCGGCGACGAGCAACGGGCCCGACCGGTCGGCATAGATCCCTCGGTACGCCCGGTCGGAGACGGTGATGACCCGGGCCCGGGCACCCGCGGGAAGGTGGCGCATGCCACTCATTCCGCGGACCCCGCGCCCGGCGGGGGGGCGGCAGGCCAGTCTCCGGAGCGTCCCCCGGTCTTCGCGATCACTCGCACCCCGGTCAGCTCCGCGGCGGGATCCACCGCCTTGACCATGTCGTGCAGCGTGAGCCCGGCGACGGCGACGGCGGTCAGCGCCTCCATCTCGACGCCGGTCCGGTCCGCCGTCCGGACGGTGGCCGTGATCGCCACACCGTCGTCCCGTACGTCCAGCTCGACCGTGACGCCGGAGATCGCGATGGGATGGCAGAGCGGAACGAGATCAGGCGTACGCTTGGCCCCCATGATCCCCGCGACCCGGGCGACTGCGAGGGCGTCGCCCTTCGGTACCCCCTGCCCGCGCAGCAGCGCCACGACCTCGGGAATGACCCGCAGCATCCCGGTGGCGGTCGCGGTACGGGCAGTGACGTCCTTCGCCGACACGTCGACCATGCGGGCCGCGCCGCGGTCGTCAACGTGGGTGAGCCGGGCTGCGGTCACCAGGGCACCGATCCGGCGGCCCGGGCCGCGGCCGCGTCCCCCCGGCCGGCTTCAGCCCGCGAGCCGAGGTCCGGGGAAGCCAGGTCCGGGGCATCGACGTCCGCAGTATCCGCAACCGCCCAGGCCGTGCCGGAGAGAATGGCCCTCAATCCGTCCGGGAGCAACAACGCCGGCAGCCGGCTGCCCGCCGACACCTCGGTAACCTCCTCAGGGATGATCAGCAGCGCCTGCGCTCCCGCTAGCGAGGTGAGCTGATGTGACCCCTGCCCGCCGGCCAACTGGGCGACGGTGGCGGGTTCCAGGCACCCGCCGCCCCCGCTCCGCTCCAGCCCCACCCGCAGGAAGGACCTCTTCCCGAGAGGGGAACGCAGGTCGGATCCGACGGTCACGACAATCCTCGGGAGCCCGGTGCCGGCGAGACCGCGCATCCGTTGCAGGGCCGGGCGGACGAACAGCTCGAACGAGACGAGGGCGCTGACCGGGTTCCCCGGCAACGTGAAGACCGGCACACCGTCGACCAGGCCGAAACCCTGCGGCTTGCCCGGCTGCATCGCGACCCGGTCGAACCGGACGGTCCCGGTCCGCGCGAGCACCTCCTTGACGACGTCGTACGCCCCGACGCTGACGCCACCGGTCGTCACCACGGCATCCACGTCGGGAAGCACCCCGTGCAGGGCTGCGGCGAAGGCGTCCGGCTCGTCGGGCACCCCGGCCAGGCGGCGTACCACTGCGCCGGCCTCCCGCGCCGCGGCGGCGATGCCATGGCTGTTCGAGTCGACGATCTGCCCGGCGCCCAGCGGTGTACCGACCTCGACGAGCTCGGTCCCGGTGGACAGCACCGCCACCCGCGGCCGGGGATGCACCGGCGGGCGGGCCACGTTGACCGCGGCGAGCAGGCTGATCTGCGCGGAGCCGATGATCGTCCCGGCGGGGAGCACCAGGGCGCCCGGGGCGACGTCCTCCCCCGTCCGGCGGATGTGCAGGCCACGGCGCGGCGCCCGCTGGACCGCGACGGTCTGGCAGCCACCGTCGGTCCACTCGAGCTGGACGACCGTATCCGCTCCCGGGGGCAGCGGGGCCCCGGTCATGATGCGTACCGCGGCGCCGGGGACCAGCGCGGCCGGCGAACCCGGACCCGCGGGGACGTCGCCGATGACCGGCAGGGAGACGGGAGTGGCCGCCGACGCCTCGGCCACGTCGGCGGCCCGGACGGCGTACCCGTCCATGGCCGAGTTGTCGAACCCGGGAAGCGCGACCGTCGCCCGGACGTCCGCGGCGAGCACGCATCCGTGCGCCTCGTCCAGCCTGGCCTGCCGAGCGCGGGTCGGCCGCACCGTCGCCAGGATCCGCTCGAGGTGTTCATCCACCGAAGTCATGGGCGCCCGTCCATTTCTCTGCCCTTCGATGCACCACCCGTCGCGCGCCGGGTCCGGCATCACCCAGGCTACGGCCGTCGAAGCCCGGGCACCTCTTACCCGCAGTTACCTTCGGGTACCTCCAGCGGTCGGGACGGGGCGCATCCGCTCCGGGCCTCCCGGTCCGAACGGCGTGCCGCGACCGCCGGGCGCTGGCCGGTTCCAGGAGCGTTCCGGTCCTTGCCGGAGTCGTCGCCGGAGCCGTCAAGGCCTACCCGAAGAGAAGCCAGCACATCCCGAGACCCTCAAGCGATGAAGCGGATAAATTTGAAAAATATGGATAAATTAGGACAATGCTGCCTTCGGGCCGCCGGACGCGACATACTCCTCGATCCACGGGTACAGCTCGGGGCCAAGGTCGGCGCGCTCGCACGCGAGCCGGATGACGGCCTTCAGGTAGTCCACCCGATCGCCGGTGTCGTACCGCCGACCCGTGAAGATCACCCCGTGCACGGGCTCAGTGTCGGTGTCGGTGCCCCCCGCGGCACCGGCCGGTTCGACCGCCCGTAGCGCCAGGATCCGCAGGGCGTCGGTGAGCTGGATCTCCCCGCCCCGTCCCGGCTCGGTCCGCCGCAGGACATCGAAGATCGTCGGCGAGAGGATGTACCGCCCGATGATCGCCAGATTACTCGGAGCCTGCGCGACCGGTGGCTTCTCGACCAGGTCACGGATCCGCACGATCCCGTACCGGTCGTCGGCACCGGTGCCGGTACCAGTGCCGATGGACTCCACCGTGGCGACGCCGTAGAGGGAGACCTGGTCCTCGGGCACCTCCGTCAGGGCGATGACGCTGCCCCCGAAGCGGCGCTGCACGGCAAGCATCTCCTCGAGCAGCAGGTCCCGCTCGTCGATGAGATCGTCACCGAGGAGGACGGCGAACGGCTCGTTCCCCACGTGCGCCGCCGCGCAGAGCACGGCATGACCGAGCCCACGCGGCGACTGCTGGCGGACCGAGTGGACCTCGGCCAGTTCCGCCGACGCCCGGACCCGACGGAGACGAAGATCGTCGCCCTTCCGTTCGAGGGCCGCCTCGATGTCCGCCTCACGATCGAAATGATCCTCGATCGCCTTTTTCGTGCGGCTTGTGACAAGCAGGACATCACGCAGACCGGCGCGGGACGCCTCCTCGACGACGTATTCGATAGCCGGCCTGTCGACGACCGGCAGCATCTCCTTGGGGACGGCCTTCGTCGCCGGCAGGAAGCGGGTCCCCAGACCCGCGGCTGGAATTACCGCCTTCGTTACTGGCATAGCCGAAACCTTAGTCGGGTCCGTGGACACGGGCACCGCCCACGGCCCCGGCACAGGCAATGCACAGCTCACGGCGGCCGCCGGTCCCGCCCGCCGCTCGCCCGGACGTGCGCCGCGGGTCCGAGAACGAGCCCGCGGCACCTCGTGCCACCCGATCCACCACCGACAACACCCCTACCAGTAACTGGCAACACCTCTACCAACCGACAATATCACTACTAGTTAGTATAAATGCCACAATTTGTAACCTGAGAACCCTCCATCCAACATCACGCCCACGTTCACGTGTCGTATG
>NZ_CDWRCL010000184.1:0-8201 GCF_977927575.1 Frankia sp. CcCS3 | reverse complement strand
CCTCGACCCCGGCCAACGCGCCCGGCCCGAACCTGGCCGCCAGCCTCGCCGCCGTCCGCGACGGCGCGAACGGCCCGCCGCCAGCAGCCCGCCCGCCTCGTCCAGACGCAGCCGGTCCAGCCCGGACAGCGTCGCCTGCCCTGTCAGCTGCGCCGTGGCCAACCCGACCAGCAACTCCCCGGCCGACAGTCCCCGCGCCCGCTGCTTGACCGGCCCGACCCGCTCGTCGAGCGTCTCGACGACCCCGAGCCGATCCACCAGTTCGCTCACCGCCGCCAAGCCGGCCAACCCGGTCAGCGACCGGTCCGCCGGCCCGACCCGAACCCGCAGGGCCCGTTTCCGCGGCCCGGTCGATCTGCGTAGTCTCTTCACCCGGCGGGTGCCTCTCGTCAGGACGTCATCGGTTGGTGGTGGTAAGGAGTCGAAATGAAATAACTTGCGCGTTTCGAACCCTCCACAGGCCTGTGACCTGCGATGATGATCTCGATCACGTATTTGTTACTTCATTACGTCCCCTAACCCCGATTCTTCCTGCACGGCAGGCACCCGCTCACGTTCCAACGATCTACGAACCCCCAACATCACCAGCTACTGGCGGATCTAGGTCAGACCGTCGTGGCTATGAAAGATTCCATCGCATCGCTTACCGGCTACCCGGGAATTACCGCTGGATTCGTCGCTCGAATACGGTCGCACCAGGAGGAACTGCCGGTCTTCAGGGACTGTTAGCGGCGCGGGCCGCGGTCGCTTCGAGGATGACCGCGGGATCGGTTCTCCTCCCGGAGAATCCGGTGCTGGCCCACCTGACGTACCGCGGCCTGGTCGATAGGGGAAGTCGGGTCGTTTCGCGACGACACCCTCCAGTCCGGCGGCGCCGGCTGCCAAGATCTCCTGGATCGCCCCACCAGCTCCTCCGGCGGGCTCAGTTCTCTCCGGCCGGTCAGGCCTGCCAGTATGGCCCGCTGTTCGAAGCGGGGCAGCCCGGTCGTCTGGTGCCCATCTTCGCCTGCTTCGACCAGGTGTCCGATGATGCCGCTGAGTGCCGGTTCTGCGCCGAGGTGTAGAAATGTGCGGTCTGCCCAGGACAGTCCCGGTGCGTACTCCTCGGCCGTGAAGGCGGCGGCGCGGGTGCCCCGGGCTCCGGAATCGGGGGGTTATGCCGGACTCATCCGCTCTTGATGTCCTGATCGGGCTCGCGCTGCTCTTTGCCGCGTTCAGCCTCGCCGTCTCCCGGATCAACGAGGCCGTGCTCGCTCTGTTCCGCTACCGGGGGCGCCAGCTGGAGGCCGAGCTGCGACGGCTGCTCGGCGGTGACCGGCCCGCCGAACCGTCCGATCCGGGGGCGGACCCGCCCGCGGATCGTCCGGACCTCGTCGCCGAACTGTTGGACGGGCCGCTTTTGGCCATGCGCGCCACCGGCCGCGACACCTCCCTGCCGGCTATGGCCGACCATCCGCCGGTTTCCGGGACCTGGGGCTCGGTGCGCCGCGCGCACACACTGCGGTTGCCGTCCTACCTGCCGTCCACCGCCTTCGCTCAGGCGCTGCTGGACCGGGTCGACCCGCCCGCCCGGGCCATGCTGTCCCAGCTCCGCCCGGACACCCTGCCCGACCACGTCTCCGACGAGGCCAGGGCCGTGTACCGGCGGGCCTACGACGGTGCCCGGCATGCCCTCGAGGAGAGGTCCGCCCAGGCCCTGTACGACGCGATGCCCGTGGATCACCCCACCGGGCGGGTCGTGGCCGCTGCGCTCGTCGCCGCCACCAAGGCCGGAGCCGTGGGAACGGTGGAGGACGGGCTCGCCGCGATGCCCCCCTCCCCGGTGAAGACCGCGATGACCACGGCGATAGTCCAGGCCGGCGGGGACCGCGAGAAGGTCGTCCTCGAGCTGGCCCGGTGGTACGACGACGCGATGGACCGCCTGTCCGGGTGGTACAAGCGGCGCATCGCCGTCTTCCTGCTCGGCTACGCGGTCCTGCTGTCCGTCCTGTTCAACCTCGACGCGATCGGGCTCGCGCGGGCGTTCTGGCAGGACGGCACCGTGCGGCAGGCGGCCGTGACCGCGGCCCAGGCCGAGGTGGGTTCATCCGGCGAGGCGGCCGGGGGCTCCGCCGGGGATTCCGCCTCCGGCACCCGCCTCACCTCCGACCAGCCCACGGTGGGGGACGCCACGGAACAGGTGATCAAGACGGTGCGCGACGCCTCGGGGCTCGCCTTCCCGATCGGCTGGGTCCACAACTCCGCGGGCCGCGACGACCCACGGGAGGTTCCCGACTCCGTCGAGGGCTGGTTCCTGAAAATCGCCGGCATCGCGATCGCCTGCTTCGCGCTCACCGCCGGCGCCCCCTTCTGGTTCGACCTGCTTGGCAGACTGGTGAACATGCGCGCCACCGGCCCCAAACCCCGGGCCGCCAACGGATAGATCAGGACTCTTCCGTCGGCGGGCCGGCTGGTGGCCGTGGTGGCCGAGGTGGCCGAGTTGTGGGGAGCAAGGCACGGTCCAGGGACCGCAGACCGTGCTCAGGTCCCCCAAATTCGCCAGCCGGCACTGGCACTGGCACTGGCACCGGCACCGGGTGGATGCCGAGCTGGTCGAGACGCCGCACCAGCGCGTCCAGGGTCGGCCGGGGATGCCGGTAGAACTCCGAGCCGCGGATCCGGAAGAACGTCCAGCCGAGCCGTTCCAGGATCCGCTGGCGGCGCAGATCCGCCTCCCACTGGTCGGGCCCGTGGAAACGGTCACCGTCGCACTCGACCGCGAGGCGGGGGCCGCGGCGCCCCACATCCCCAGTGGCGGCTCCTGCGGCGGCGGCTCGCTTGGCGGTGGCTCCTTCGGTGACGGCTTGTTCGGCGGTGGCTCGCGCGGCGGCGACCCCCCCGACGACCAGGTCGGAGACCCCCCCGACGACCAGGTCGATCCGGTAGCGCCCGACCGGATGCTGGGGGCGAACCCGGTAGCCGCGGGCGAGGAGCTCGCGCAGGACGGCCCGTTCGAACTCGCTCTCGCAGCGATCGGCCAGATCCGCGTCGAGCCGTCCGGTCTGCCCGGCGTACATGTACTCGATCAGCTGGCGCCGCACATCGTCGTCGCGCAGCGTGGCCGGGTCGACGCTGTGGAACACCCACATCTGGTTGCGGGCGCGGCTCGCGGCCACGTTGACCCGTTGCTGGTCACGGCGGCGGGTGGCGGCCGAGCGGTTGTCGTCCGCGACGACGGAGATGAAGATGACGTCCCGTTCGTCGCCCTGGAACTGGTACGGGTCGCCGACCCGCAGGTCGCGGCGGGAGAACTCGCGTTCCCCGAGCCGTTCGACCAGGGTGTGTTCGATGAGGCGGGGCTGGCCGGCGCCGAGCAGGGTGACCACGCCCATGCTCATCCCCTCGTAGGCCGGGTCGGCGCAGCAGGCGAGGACCCGCTCGACAAGGGCCTGCGCCTCCGCCGGGTTCGCGTCGCCGAAGCGGGTCTGCGACCGGGCGCCCCCGGGGACCCGGACCGGTCGCAGCGGCGCGCCGATGGCGAGCTCCGGATCCTCCCGCAACGGCAGGATCTGCTGGTCGTAGAAGCGGTTGGAGAAGCCGATGATGTCGGGCAGGCAGCGGAAGTGTTCCTTGAGCACGATGGTGCGCGGGAAGACCCGGGCCGCGGTGTCGTAGAGACTCGCCTCCACGTCGAGCAGCGAACGCTGGGCGACGTCGGGCAGGTGCGCGTCCATCAGGGCATGCACCTTGGCCCGTTCGATGCCGACGGCCTCCGGACTCGTCTGGGCGTCGTCGCCGACGACGACGGCCTTGCGGCCCAGGCTCAGCACGCCGAGGGCCAGTAGGTCGCACTGGCTGGACTCGTCCACGATGACCACGTCGAACAGGTCGTCGGCGCCCGGCTCGAAGCTCTCCATCACCCGGTGCGTCGGCATGATCCACACCGGTACGGCGCCCATCGCCGCCCGCATGTGGGCCCGGGCCTCGGCGCGCCACCGCGGGGCGTACTTCCCGGTGCCCTTCCCGATCCGGTCGAGTGCCTGCACCCAGCCGGTCAGCGCCCGGCGCTGGGAATCGCCGAGCCGGATCGCCAGGCCCAGCCGGGCGGAGCGACGCGCGGTCTCCAGCACCAGGGCGCGCACGTGCCGCGAGGCGTCGGCGAGCTGACGGCCGAGCGTGGTGAGGTCGCCGTCGGCGTGCAGGTCGTCGAGCCAGGTCTGGGCTTGGCGCCAGCGCCACGCCTCGCCGGCCCGCACCGGATCGCCGGCCCGTACCGGATCGCCGGCCCGCATTGGATCACCGGCCTGCACCGGATCACCGCAGCCCGACGGGTCACCCTGCCCGGTGAGGATGGCGTCGGTCCACAGCGGCGCGACCGCGCGCAGCCGGGCCGCGAGCCGGTCCCGGCGTTCCACGTCGGGGCGCAGCGCCGCCAGCCGGGCGCTTTCGTCGAGCAGCGCCGTCCAGGCCGCCAGGTCCCGCCTGGCCAGCGCCTCGTGCAGGCCGGCCCACACCCGGCCGGCCTGCGGGCCACGGCCTCCCTCGGTGAGCGCCCGTTCCACCACGGCGAGCGCACCGACGATCTCCTTCTCGCGCCGTCGGCCGGTCGCCGCGGCAAGCAGGCCGGCGAGGTGGGAAAGCGTGTCCGGGTCGGAAGGCGCCGTCGTGACGCGATGGCCGGAGGCGAAGCCGGCGGGGAAGACGGCGGGGAAGACGGCGCGCAGCCGGGCGGACAGCTCCGGCGCCGCCCGGCGTTCCCAGTCGACGGCATCGGCGAGGCCGCCGGCGACCGCGTCGAGCCGGGTGAGGACGTCGGGTGCCGCGGGCTCGACGGCCTCGCCGCCGAGGGCGGCGGCGATCGCGGCCTGACGGGTGGCGGCGGCGGTCAGCGTCTGACGGCGGCGCACCTCTGCCTCGACGATTGCCACATCGCCCACCGTGCGTGCGACCAGCCCGTCAACGCGCACCGCGTCGTGCAGGTCCCGCAGTTCCCGCCCGCCGAGGCGGGGGATCCCCCGGCCGGCGGCGAAGCGGCCCCGCAGGTCGGCGAGCAGCCTCAGCTGGACCCGCGAGTCACCGGTGGGCAGCTCGATGGAACGGCCGAAGGTGAGGGTGGTCAGGCGGCGCAGCTCGGCGACCTCGGCGGCGAGGGCCGTGGCCTGGTCGGCCCAGAACCCGGCCTGCTCACCCGACGGCGCGCACTGCGCCCGGGCGGTGGCGAGCCAGCCGACCGACAGCCGGCGCAGCCGGTCGGCGGCGGCCCGGGTGTCCTCGACCAGGGCACGGACGCCGTCGGCACTGTCGGCACTGTCGGCGTCGAGCGCGTCGAGCGCGTCGACGGACAGGCCGGCCTGTTCGAGGTCGGCGAGCCCGGCGCGGATCTCGTCGAGTTCGTCGTGCAGCCGGCCGAGGGTGACCGCGCCCGGCAGCGACGCGCCGTCCGGCAGGTCGTCCGGCAGATTGCTCGCGGCGGCCCGGGCGTCGGCGGGGGTGATCTCGCGCGCGGTCCGGTAGAGCTCGGCGAGCTCGGCCGGGCTGAGCGGAAGCGCGTGGGTGGGGTCGAGCCGGTCGGGGACGAACCCGAACTCGTCCGCGCGCTCGGCCAGCCAGCTCGCCACCTCCGGCGCGCGTTCCCGCCCGTGCGGCAGGTCGAACTCCCGCGCCTCGCTGGCCAGCAGGTCGATCATCCGCAGTTCGAGGGTGCGGGCGGTGGCGCGGGCGGCGTCCAGCTCCTCGGCGAGGGCCTTCACGGCCGCGGTCTCCCGCGCCGGGTCGACCTCGCTGACCGCCCCGGAGATCTCTACGACAGCGGCGCGCAGTTCGTCGAGGTCGGCCCGGCTCGACCCGAGCACGGCGACGGTCAGGTCGCGCAGCTCCCGCGGGATCTTGTCGCGCAGCACCGTGAGGGCTTGTTCGTCCTGCGCGGTGACGAGCACCCGCTGCCCGTGCGCCACGAGGTGGCAGATCATGTTCGCGATGGTGTGGCTCTTGCCGGTGCCGGGCGGCCCCTGCACGGTGACCCCGCGGGCGCCCGCGAGTTGCCGGGCGATCCGCTCCTGGTCGGCGTTCGTCGGCAGCGGCATCAGCAGGCGTTCACCGAGCCCCGCGGGAGAGTTGTCGTGACCGCGCCGGCCACGGCCTCGATCGGCGTGGGCGCCGTCGGCCCGCTCGTCCGCGCCGAGCGCGGCGGCGACGAGCCTGTCGTCGGCGACCACGGCGGCGATGGCCTCGGGGAGCACGTCCCGTTCGGCGAGGGCGGTCCGCAGCTCCGCGTAGAACTGCGCCTGCAGAGCCGGCCGCGGCCGCACGTACACCGCCCAGGTGTCGACCAGGACGGGACTCGGCCCCGGCGGGGGCACCGGACCGGTGGTCGCGCGGGCGTCCAGCCCGAGCGGGGCGAGGATCTGGCGGTGCAGCTCGGCCCGGGCCGGGGCGTCCCACGGATCGGCCGGCGCCGTCCGCAGCCGGTCGCGCAGGGCCGACATCTCGTCCAGACCGGGGAGGCCGAGGCCGTGCAGGGGCTCGGTCTCCAGGCTCGCCGGACCGTCGGGATGCAGCCGGATGACCCCGGAGTCCGGATCGACCGTCAGCACCATGCGGGTGACGAGCAGCGGATGGATGATCGTCGCGTCGCCGACCCGCCAGCACAGCACCGAGTGCCCCCAGGCCAGCTCCACGGTCGCGGCCTCGCGCTGCAGCCGCAGGCGCAGGTCGAACAGGCGCTGGTAGAGGGCGCGCGCGTCGCGGGCGGCGCGTGCCCCGGGCGCCCACGGCCGCCACACCTGACGCACCCAGGCGTCGAGCAGGGCGACGGCGCCCGGCGGAGCGTCCCGCTCCTCGCCCGGGACGCCGGGAGCGGGAGGCTCGCGCTCCCTGGTCCGCTCGACGGCCTCCGCGTCCAGGAGATGGGCGGGGATGGTAGGTGGGGCGTCCGGGCTCACCACCGTCCCGGCCAGGTAGCGGTCGAGCGGGGGTGGCCAGCTCGGCGCGGCCGGCTGGGGTACCCGGGCGACCTCCAGCCAGCTCTCCCGCTGCGTTGTCGGGCCGAACCGGATCCCCGGATGGGACGGGACGTCAGCCGGAAGGAGCGGAGCGGGGACGTACTCGGCGAGCTGGCGACGGGGGGCACCGCGCCGTTCGGCGGCGAGCGCGGCCAGGTAGTCCAAGAGCCGAAGCGACCGGCCACGGAGCTGATCACGGGCGGACATCGGGCTCCTCGGCCGGGGGCTGGGTCAGGGCGCGGCGGCGCGACGCTAGCTGCCGTCCGCGTCTCCGCCTGATCGACCTTACGACCTGTCTCCGACACAATCGCCGGCTTCCGGCTTGTCCCGCCCGGACCGCTGCCCGAGGAGGCTGCCTGGGACGGGCGGCGCGTTTCCGCCCGTGGCCACACCCACGCCGGACGAGGCCGATGCCTGATCCGCTACCAGGGACGCACGTGGGGCGGCGGACCGTCGGCGTGTCGATCCTGTCGTCTTCTGGACACGCATAGTGACTATCGGTACCGTCCGACGTCGTCTGGTCCGACGTCGTCTGGTCGGGCTGCGCCGAGTCGGGTTGCTGGGGGAGAACCACCATGGGATTGCGTTCCGGCGGTGCCGCCGTGCTCACGAGCATGCTGGTTGTGCTGACCGCGGTTCCGGTCGCGGCTTCGCGCCCCGCGGATGGCCCGTCGCGTTCCGTGGCGGAAAGCTCGCGTTCCATCGACGAGGTGCCGGACCAGGTCTCGCTCCGGGCTCTCGACGGCGGCGGCGACCACGGCAGCGGCGGCGGCGACCACGGCAGCGGCAGCGGCAGCGGTGGCGGTGGCGGTGGCGGGGACCATGGCCGTGGTGGTGATGGGGACTCCAGAGCGTCCGCCGGCACGGGTGCGTCTCGGCACCCCGCCCCGGACAGGACCGGGACGGATCCCCGCGGGAACTCGCTTTCCTATACCGGTGGGCAGATCGGCGTCCTCGCCGTACTGGCGGCGCTGTTGCTCGGTGGGGGTGCCTTCTGGCGACGCGCGCACCGGGCCGGGCTGTCCTGAGCGCGGTGACCTGCCGGCTGCCGGCCGGCGAATCTGGGGGACCTGAGCACGGTTTGCGGTCCCTGGACCGTGACTGGCTCCCCCAAATTCGGCCGCCGCGCGATGGTGGTCACTGCATAAGCTGACCGTCTCCCGGCCGTCGCGGCCGCCAACGTCGCGGGGCCTCCGGACCCGGGTACGGTCTGGTCTAGGG
>NZ_CDWRCL010000183.1:0-8306 GCF_977927575.1 Frankia sp. CcCS3 | reverse complement strand
CCCAAACAGGCCCTAGTCGTCTAACGCTGTTAGTCGATTCTAGCTAGCAACGTTAGTCAACCGCTTGTCAAGAAGCCGGTGCGCGTCGCGTCTGGGTGACCGGCTGCGGGGGCAGTCGACGCCGCCCTGTTCGGCGGCGTCGCGCCGGATGAGACATTGGGTCCGGATGAGACAGTGGGTGTTGTCCGATGAATCGGCGGCGCTGATCTGGACCGACCGGAGCCGCTCGCTGAGCGAGCCGTGCCGTGCCGCGGCCCGGATCGGTCCAGCCTGGCCCGGGTCGGCCCAGGTGATTAGTTGATCAGTTTGATGAGCTGGCGCCCGTCGAGCCAGTTGCTGGTGACATCGGTGAACGTGTTGTTCTTCCACGCCAGCAGCCGCACCGCCGTGTTGCAGACCGCCGGGAAGATGTCGATCTGCTTGCCGTCACAGGTGAACGGATGGGCCATGACGTTCGGGTGGTCGTGGGAGGCACGAAGCGCCGTGAGCAGGGCGGCCGAGGTCGGCTGGGCGGTACCGGCCAGCAGCGACCGGATGTTGAGGACGGCGGAGAAGGATCCCTGCGACGACGAGGAACGATCGGCCTCCGGGATCGCCTTACGGAACGCCGCCGTGTCGGCGTCACCATCGCTCGTCCCGACCGGCAGGTAGCTGGAAGCGAAGTAGAGGTTGTCGGTCCGGCCGCTGGCCGCGCGCGGCACCGCGGGGGTGGTGCAGGGACCGATGAAGTAGATGTCGCTGCGGATGTTCAGCGCCGCCGCGGCCTGGACGATCCGGGTGCACGTCGCTGCCTGGAACACCACGATGATCGCGTCTGGCTTGCCCGCCGCGACCTGGGTCAGGGCTGGCGCGAAGTCCGCCGCGTCGGATTTCTCTGGCACCAGTTTGATATCGGACACACCTTTATGGCGCAGGATGTTCTGTGATCCCTGGATAGCGGCGG
The DNA here is from genome assembly GCF_977927575.1 of Frankia sp. CcCS3. Lineage (NCBI taxonomy): Bacteria > Bacillati > Actinomycetota > Actinomycetes > Frankiales > Frankiaceae > Frankia > Frankia sp. CcCS3. The sequence goes on along the minus strand of NZ_CDWRCL010000183.1, from coordinate 7,363 downwards.
ACAGCAGGCCGGGCAGGTCGAGGTACAGCGCGTGCACGCTGCGCACATGCCGGATGTTCGTCAGATAGTCGGTGAGGCCGAGCAGCTCGCTGAGCGAACCGCCGGAAAACGCGAAGGCGTTGTGTGAGCCGAGTTCTCCGCTCAGCTGAGGAGAGCCGGTGACGTACGGGATGTGGGCGGTCTCGTATATCGGCATCGCCGCCTCCGCGCCGAAATCGATCCCGCCGACCACCGCGAGTGGTTTCGTGGCGACAAGCCGGTTGGCGCAGTTCTGGGAAGACTCCGGCGAGCCGTCGGTTGCGCAACTGATCAGCCGGAGCGGCCGACCGTCGAGCCCGCCCAGAGAGGTGTTGGCGTAGTCCACGGCGGCCTGAGCGGCCTTCCGGGTCTCCGGGTATGACCCGACAGTGCTGTTCTCAACCGTTACGAAGCCGACAGTGACCGGAGGCCCGGTCAGGCGGCTCGCCGCCGCGCTGCCACCGGCAGCTGCGCCGGACGAGCCACCGCGCTGACTCGTGCACCCGACGACGACAACGGACAAGGCTACGGAGAACGCGAGGAGGATGCGGGAGGCTTGTCTCACGGCTCGTGAAGCTACACTTCTGTCGTCCAGTTCTGGGGGCTTGACCGTCGACCGGCCGGACGGGGACTGTTGTGTGACCATGCGTCCGGTCTTCATCGCAGTTCGGATCTCTCTATCTGTAATAGATGCGTCTACGGGGGCCCGGTGACAACGTATATAGCAGCATTGCTGCTCGGCCTTGGCCCGGGGGCCGTGTACGCGGCGCTCGGGCTGGGGCTCGTGCTCACCTACCGCGCGTCCGGCGTGGTCAACATCGCCCATGGGGCGTTCGCTATGTACGTCACCTATCAGTACGCAGAACTACGGGAGGTCGGGGACCTCGTACTGCCCGTCGTCGGGATGTCGCCAAGAATTCATCTCACCGACACGCCCACCTTCGGGCTAGCCCTGTCAGTATCCCTCGCAATGGCGGCAATCCTAGCGATGGTATCCTATCTGGCTATTTTTCGGCCCTTGCGGCGTGCCCAGCCGCTGATGACGGTCGTGGCTGCGGTCGGCCTCACGATCGCGCTGCAGGCCGTCGCCGTGCTCCAGTTCGGATCTGACAACAGGTTCCTTAGCCCGGTGCTGCCGCAGTCACCGCTGTCCCTGCTGGGCGTGACCGTGGCGAGCGACCGGCTGCTGCTCGCCGCGTCGGTCATCGTGGTCGCCGCCGGTCTGTGGGCGATGTCGCGCTGGACGTTGTTCGGCCTGGCTACCCGCGCCGTCGCCGAGGATGAGCAGACCACCGCGCTTCTCGGTCGGCGGCCCGGGTGGATCGCCGCCGTCAACTGGGTCATTGCGGCCGTGCTCGCCGCTCTCGCCGGGATCCTCGTGGCGCCGATCAGTGCGCTGAATCCGACGAGCTACTCGCTGTTCGTCGTTCCCGCGCTCGCCGCCGCTCTGCTCGGTGGCCTGTCCTCGTTCGGTCTGACCGTCGTCGGAGCTCTCGGCCTCGGCATGACCCAGGCTGTCCTGATCCCGCTGCAACAGGACGTCTCCTGGTTGAACCAGCCGGGACTGCGCGCGCTGCTTCCGATGCTTCTGGTCATCGCGGTGGCGAGCCGGCGCGGGGACCTGATTCCCGGTCGCGCCGCGGGCGTCGCCGTGTCGGCTCCGATGCCGGTGGTCGAACCGCCGGAGTCTCCCCTGCGCCACCTCGCAATCGGTGTGCCGTTCGGGGTGGTCGCGATCCTCGTGCTGACCGGCCCCTACCGGCTCGGCCTCGAACGCAGCCTCGCTGGCGCCGTGGTGTGTCTGTCGTTCGTCGTGTTGACCGGGTACGTCGGACAGCTCTCGTTGGCGCAGATGACCCTCGCCGGTGTCGCCGGCTTCCTGTTGGCCAGACTCCAGGGTGAGCTGGGCGTGCCGTTCCCGATCGCACCCCTGCTCGCCACGAGTGCCGCCGCTGTGGCGGGCCTGCTGCTGGGGGTGCTGTCACGGCGGCTGCGTGGAATCGACCTGGCGTTGATCACTCTGATCGCCGGCGTCGCGATCCAGGAGGTGGTGTTCGGAAACCCGCTGGTCACCGGCGGGTTGGCCGGGTCGGTAGTACCGAATCCGAAGATCTTCGGCCTCGATCTCGGGCTCGCCGGTGCCGGGTTCCCTCGGCCGGAGTACGGGCTGCTGGCGTTGGCCGTGCTCGCCGCGTGCTGCTACGGGGTCGCCCGGCTGCGCACCGCGGACCTGGGCCGGCGCATGCTGGCCGTGCGCGCGAACGAACGGGCCGCTGCCGCAGCCGGGATCGACGTCCGTCGTACGAAGGTACTCGCCTTCACTCTCTCCGCCGCGATCGCCGGTCTCGGCGGTTGCCTCATCGGCTACGGTCAGGGACGTCTGTCCTTCGACTCGTTCGGCGTCACGGCCTCGCTGTTCTTCCTGGCGATCGCGGCCGCCGGTGGGGTGACGAGCGTCGGCGGAGCGTTGCTGGGCGGTCTGCTGGTGCCGGGCGGAATCGTGTTCATCGTGCTGGACCAGGTTGCCGGGCTCGGCAAGTACCAGTCCGTGCTGTGCGGGATCGCCGTCGTGGTGCTGGCGGTGCTACGTCCGGCCGGGCTCGCGTACCGACCGCATCGGACGGCTCGCGCCGATCATCAGAGCCGCGTGGATCGGTCGGGTGGCACGCATCGGACCGGTTCTGGGCAGCGAACGCGTCGAGGAGATCACGTGCGACACCCGCAGCCGCCGGACCAGGGCCGGCCGAGCCTGACCCCGCATCCGGTCAACCCGGGCGGAGCCCCGTGACGGCGTTGCTGGCGGTCGACATGCTCGCCGCCGACCAGGGCCGTACGCGCATCCTCGAGGATGTCTCCTTCACCCTGTCGGCCGGCACCATCACCGGGCTCATCGGACCCAACGGAGCCGGAAAGACGACGTTGATCGACGCCCTCACCGGGTTTGCGTCGATCAGCGCGGGCACCGTCACGCTGGACGGTGCCGTGCTCGTCGGACTGCCGGCGCATGAGCGGCTGCGGTTGGGGCTCGCCCGCACCTTCCAGGCGCTGGAACTCTTCGACAGCCTGGAGGTCGGGGAGAACCTGGCCGTCGTCACGCCCCGGGCACCCGGACCCGCGGACGGGCCAGATCCGGCCCGGTCACTCGGGCTCGCCACGATCGCCGACCGCCTGCCGTCGACGCTCTCCTACGACGAGTGGTCCTCGGTGGCTCTCGGCCGCGCCCTCGTCGCCGGGCCGAAGGTCCTGCTGCTGGACGAACCGGCCGCGGGTCTCGACCCGGCCGCCCGCCGGACGCTCGCCGACCGGCTGCGCCGCATCGCCGCCGACGGCATCGCCGTGCTGCTCGTCGACCACGATGTGAAGCTCGTCTTCGACGTATGCGACCACGTCCTCGTCCTGGACGGGGGCCGCGTCGTCGCGCGCGGTCGGCCTGCCGAGGTGCGCGCCGATCCGGCGGTCCGCGCCGCCTATCTGGGCGGTGGTGAGCCGGACGGCGGCGACCGCGCCGGGCCTGCCCCGGCCTCTGCCTCCGGGTCCATGCCTGGCTCCACCCCGGCGCCGGCCCCCGGTCGAGGCGGGGGCGATCTGCTCGTGCTCGACCGGGTCACAAGCGGATACGACGGAGTTCCGGTGCTCCGGGACGTGTCGCTCACCGTCGGTGCCGGGGAGATCGTGGCGCTGCTCGGAGCGAACGGCGCGGGCAAGACGACGCTGATCCGCACGGCGGCGGGGCTGCTGACGCCGTCGAGGGGGCGGGTCAAGGTCCTCGATGACCGGTCGCGCCGGGCCGCGCCGAGCACACTCGCCCGCCGGGGGATGGCGGTCGTACCGCAGGGACGAGGGTCACTCGGGCGGTTGACCGTCCGCGAGAACCTGCGCCTGGCGGCCGGCCGGCGCTCATCCGGCGAGATCGGGCCGGTGTTGGACTGGTTCCCGGTGCTGCGCGGCCTGCTCGACCGGTCGGCCGGAGAACTGTCCGGGGGTGAGCGGCAACGGCTCGCGTTGGCTGTCGCTCTGGTGCGCAGACCGCGTCTGCTGCTGGTGGACGAGCTGTCGTTCGGCCTGGCACCCGGGGTCGCGCCGCAGCTGCTCGCCCTGCTGCGCACGATCGCCCTCGAGACGTCGACCGGCGTGCTGCTGGTCGAGCAGTTCGTCTCGCTCGCGTTGCAGGTGGCCGACCGTGGCTACGTTCTCGACCGGGGCCGGATCGCGCTGTCGGCGAGCGCGGCGGATCTCGTCGCGCGTCCCGAGCTCATCGAGACGGCCTACCTGGGCGGGAGTTCCGGGCCGGCGGTGGCCCCGGACCGCTGAGCTGGTCCGGCGTTCCCCGCCACGCGGAGAAACCGGGGTCCGGCGGAACAGGGCTCTCACGTCGCCCGATGGTGTGGGGCATGCGTCGGATGAACCGGAAGGGGTGGCGAGCGGGCCGGCGGTGTCTTACTGTCGACAAGCGTCGAAGTTGATCGCGGGAGCTCCGCCAAGGGGCTGAGAGGGCGGCTGGGGCCGCCGACCGCAGGAACCTGTCCGGGTAATGCCGGCGTAGGGAGTCTTACATGGTGTCGCGCACCGACCGTTCGTCCTCCTCTGTCTCGTCCTCCTCCTCGTCCATCTCGGCCGCGGCGATGACGGCGGTCTCGACGGGTCCGCTGACGGGCAGCCGCAAGACCTGGCTGGTCGGTGCGGATCCCGATCTGCGGGTGCCGATGCGGGAGATCGTGCTGACCACGGGTGACACCGTCGTGGTGTACGACACCTCCGGTCCATATACCGATCCGGGGGTGACCATCGACGTGCGCCGGGGTCTGCCGGCGACGCGGGACAGCTGGATCGCCCAGCGTGGCGACACCGCGCCGGATGAGCAGCGGACCGTTCCCGGGACCGGGGCGCCCGGTTCTGGGACGCCCGGTCTTGGCGGGACGGATCTCGGCGGGCAGGTGCGAGTGCCCCGTCGGGCGGTGCCGGGACGGCCTTCCGTAACCCAGCTGGGCTACGCCCGCCGCGGTCAGATCACTCGGGAGATGGAGTTCGTCGCCCTGCGGGAGGGTCTTCCCGTCGAGACGGTGCGGGCGGAGATCGCCGCGGGGCGGGCCGTGCTGCCGGCGAACGTGAACCATCCCGAGTCCGAGCCGATGGCGATCGGCCGTGCGTTTCTCGTGAAGATCAATGCGAACCTCGGCAACTCGGCCGTTACCTCCTCAATCGAGGAAGAGGTCGAGAAGATGGTGTGGGCGACCCGCTGGGGCGCGGACACCGTGATGGACCTCTCGACCGGGTCGGACATCGCCCTGACCCGTGAGTGGATCATCCGCAACGCGCCGGTGCCGGTCGGGACCGTGCCGATCTACCAGGCGTTGGAGAAGGTCGGTGGCCGGCCGGAGAAGCTGTCCTGGGAGGTCTACCGGGACACCGTGATCGAGCAGCGCGAGCAGGGTGTGGACTACATGACGGTCCACGCGGGGGTGCTGCTGCGCTACGTGCCGCTGACCGCGCGGCGCAGGACCGGGATCGTCTCGCGCGGCGGCTCGATTCTGGCCTCCTGGTGCCTGGCCCATCACGAGGAGAACTTCCTCTACACCCACTTCGCCGAGCTGTGCGAGATCTTCGCCGCGTACGACGTCACGTTCTCCCTGGGCGACGGCCTGCGGCCCGGGTCCATCGCGGACGCGAACGATGAGGCACAGCTCGCCGAGCTCGCCACCCTGGGCGAGTTGACGCAGGTGGCGTGGGAGCACGACGTCCAGGTGATGATCGAGGGCCCCGGGCACGCGCCCATGAACAAGATCGAGGAGAACGTGCAGCTGCAGCGGGAGCTGTGCCACGACGCGCCGTTCTACACCCTCGGGCCGCTGACCACCGACATCGCCCCCGGCTACGATCACATCACCTCCGCGATCGGGGCGGCGATGATCGGATGGGCCGGTACCGCCATGCTCTGTTACGTCACCCCGAAGGAGCATCTCGGCTTGCCTGACCGGGACGACGTCAAGGCCGGCGTCATCGCCTACAAGATCGCCGCGCACGCCGCCGACCTCGCCAAGGGTCATCCCGGCGCGCAGGCCTGGGATGACGCCCTGTCGGACGCCCGGTTCGAATTCCGCTGGGCTGACCAATTCCACCTCGCGCTCGACCCCGACACCGCACGCGCGTTCCACGACGAGACGCTGCCGGCCCCGGCCGCGAAGTCGGCGCACTTCTGTTCGATGTGCGGCCCGCACTTCTGCTCGATGAAGATTTCCCACCAGGTGCGGGCACACGCGGGCGGGGACGGGCTGGACCCGGCCGGGCATGGCGCGGGCCCGGCCGGCGACGAGGCGGTCACCGCCGGCCTGCGGGAGAAGGCCGCCGAGTTCAACGCCGCCGGCAATCGGATCTACCTTCCGGTGGCCAACTCCTGACCGACCGTCCCGACGGGCTCCTGCCGGTCAGCGGCGGGCCCCGTCGGGCGCAGCGGGCGCAGTGGTCCAGTGGTCCAGTGGTCCATAAAAGATATCTAAAAAAGATAGCTAAGACGATTACTTTGGCGGGGGAGTAACCTCTCAAGAGGAAGTGGAGTGGTTATTTGGGCGATCGGCTCGAGGGGAGGTCTCCGATGAACCCGGACGTGCTGATCGGGTTGGGCGATCATCCGGTGCTGGACTTCGTCAACAGCCTCGCCTTCTCGGCGGACGGCCCGATCGAGTTGATCGCCGATGGGCGGAGCTACCTGCGCTGGCTCCAGCTCGCGGGGCTTGTCGGCACGGCCGAACGAGAGGCGCTGCCTGCTCGGTTCGGGCCCGAGGAGCTCGACCGCATCGCCGTCGCCGCGGTCGAGCTCCGGGAGTGGCTGCGGCCGCTTATCGGCGCCTGGGCGGGCGGCAGCTCCACCGTGCCGGACGAACCCACGCTGTCGCGACTGAATGGGCTGTTGGCCACCGACCATCGGTACGCGCGGCTTACCCGCGTCGGCGGTACCCCCGCGATCGTCGAAAGCGGGACGTGGGCATCCGCCGAGGTCCTCCTCGCCTTGCCGGCGCGGGCCGCCGCGGACCTGTTCGCGCATGGCAACCGGTCGCTCGTCCGCAACTGCGACGGCCCGACCTGCACGCTGTGGTTCTATGACCGCGCCAAGGCCCACCAGCGTCGCTGGTGCAGCATGGCCATCTGCGGCAACCGGGCCAAGGCGCGGGCGCACCGGCCCGCCTCACCACTGGACGCGCTCCTGGCGCCTTAGCCGCGGAAGGTTCTGCGGTAGGCGTTCGGGGGACTGCGATGGCGTCGCGCAGGTGCTGACGTAGCGAAGCGGCGGGTGAAGGTTCGGCGACTCATCCCGGCGTGGGCGGCCAGGTCCTCCAGCCGGAGGGCATGG
>NZ_CDWRCL010000182.1:0-8371 GCF_977927575.1 Frankia sp. CcCS3 | reverse complement strand
AGGCATGCCACATCAGGTCACAGCAGGCCACGCCGAACCAACATTACGCACAGTTACCAAACTGGCTGGGGTCTCACGCCCACCCCGGTTAACTTCGAAGACCCCGTAAATCCCGATCCGATGGTCAGGAGCCCCGTGGTCCGCGCGAGCCTCGATGAGGCCGTGTGGAGAGGTGCCACCTCCGGGCCGGTGTGCGGTTTCTCGCGGGGCGCGCCTGGCATGCCGCGACCACACCGGGCATCGGGAACGGGTACAGGTACAGGTACGGCGTCATCGGACCACTCATTGGATTACCCGTCAGACCACCCATCAGACCACCCTGCCCCGGCCGTGCAGCCCGCACGTCCCTCGACGGCGGGCCGCACGTGTGCGGATGCGGCTCAGTGGCCGTGCGGAACGGCGCGGCACAGGATCACCCGGTCGAAATTCAGCCGGTGCCGTTCAGCCGGCGCCGAAGAGCCCCTGCGCGAGAAAACCGCCCGCGGGCGCGGCGGGCGGGACGGCGAACAGGGCGCTGGAGGTGTGCCGGATGAAGGTGTTCAATGCGTCGCCGGCCGCGAGGGTCCGCTGCACCGCGACGAACGCCGTACGCGGGTCGGCCTGGTAGGCCGTGAAGAACAGGCCGGCGTCCGGCTCGCCGGCTGAGTCCAGGCCGTCGTCATAGGAGTAGCCGCGACGAAGCATGGCGATCCCGCCGTGGAACGACGGGTGGGACAGCCGGGCATGGGCGTTGCCGGCGATCGCGAGACTGCCGTCGGCGGCGCGGGCAGTGAAGTCCGGCTGGATGGTCTCAGCGCCGCCCTGCCCCACCGGCGGTGCCGAGAGCGCGGTGCCGTCGGACTTGCGGCGGCCGATGACCGCGCTCTGAGCCGTCTCGTCCAGCCGCGCCCAGGCATCGAGCAGCATGCGGATGCGCCGGCAGACCAGGTAGGACCCGTCCCGCACCCATTCCGGCCCGTTGGACACCCACACCGCCCGGTCGAACTGCGGCGTGCCCGGTCCCAGGTTGTCCGTGCCGTCGATCTGCCCCATCAGGTTGCGCGGGGTGGACCCGGGGTTGAACGCGGCCGCCGCGGAACGAAGGAATCCCCGCTGGATCCAGCGGGGCCGGGCATCCTGAGCGGCGAGACGACGTATCTGCCGGGAAGCCGAGACCGCGACCATCGGATCCTCGGCGCAGACCTGCACGCCGAGATCCCCGCCGCTGCGCGCCGGATCGAGCTGGTCACCGGGCATCGCGGGGATGTCCGCGAGCTCCGCGGGTATCTGCGCGTCGAGGCCGGCGCGGCGCAGCGCGGACGCACCGAGCCCGATGGTGATCGTCAGTCCCGCCGGTCCGAGTCCCTGGGTGTCCCGCTCAGCGCCGTCGAGCGGCTCGCCTCGCATCAGCACCGCGGCGGCGGCCGTCCAGGTACGCAGCACCGCGGCGAGGGAGGCGCGGACCGCGGCCGGGCCGGACGTCGTCAGGTCGTAGGCGGTGAAGACGAGCTGCGCGGGAGGCCGGTCGGCGATTCCGGGCTGGTGACGGCCGTCACCCACCACCCCGGCCAGCGCCTCACGACGGACCACGGCGACGCGGTCCGGCCCGCCCGACTGGTCCTCCCGGGAACGTTCCGCGGCAACGGCGACACCGCTGTCGAGGGCCATGACTCCCCCGAGGCCTCCCCCGATCGCGACACCACCGCCGAAGCCGAGCAGCCCGGCGCCCCGCAGCACCCTGCGGCGGTGGGGACCGGTCGGGCGGTTCTCCCGGACCGCATCCGCCGCATCGACGATATCCGTTACATCGGCAGCGTCCACCACATCCGTAATGTCCGACATACCCGCCCTACCGGCCCTATTGGACATACCGGTCTCAGACCTACCGGTTCCATCCGTCCTGTCGCTCACGGGATCCGTACCGGCGCCGCAGTGAGATCCGACATCATCCTCGGGCCGGCAATCCTCGGGCCGGCGTCAACGCGGCGATTGCCACCGAAGGACACCCGGATGAGCCGTCCGGTGAGGTGTTCGCATGGGTCATAGGGCAGTTCCACGATGTCCGTGAGAAGATGATCCGCCGTGGAGGGCGCCGTCGACCACTGCGGGACGCTCGGCACACGCCCCGGTCGACCGGGACTAACCCTCCATACTTCTCCGGGCGACGGGTTCGCCCCGGCGACGGGCCAGGCCCCATCGTGCACTCGAGTTCAGTCCGCGCAGCGCCCTGCGCACGGCCGGGTGCTGGCTGGCACGGTGCACCGGGTAGCGCCACGGCGGCTGTTCGCCCTGGCGCGACGCCATCGAGTAGGCGAACGACACCGGATCCTGATCGAGGTATGGGTCCACCCGTTCGAACCAGGCCATGCTCATCCGCGCCGCCGCCTGCAGAGGACCCAGGGCCGCCCGGCCCCGCCGGTCGAAATCTCGCAGCGCGGCCGGCAGATCGCCGCCGCTGTCGTACATGCTCTGCGCGAGCGCGACCGCATCGACGATCGCGAGCGCCGTGCCCGACCCGAAGGCGAAGTGCGTGGTGTGGGCGGCGTCACCGATCAACACGACGTTGTCGTGGTACCAGCTCCGGTTGGTGACATCGGCGAAACGCAGCCACCGCGCCGCCCGGCCGCGGCACTGGCTGATCAGCGGATGGCCGTCCAACGGACCAGAGAAGATCTTTTCCAGCATCCGCGGCGCGTCCTCGGCGCTCAGGCGATCAAGGCCGAGTCCCTTCCACGTCCGCTGGGAGCATTCCACAATGCAGGTGCTGATACCGGCGCTGGACGGATAGGCGTGGAACCAGATCCATCCTGCGGAGGTCCGTTCGAAGGCGAAGGTGAAGCTGTCGAATCGCTTGTCGGTGCCGAGCCAGATGTACGGGTTACCGCCGATCTCGACCTTGGTACCGAAATCGTCCTGGGTCATCTGGCGCACCCGGCTGTTCGCGCCGTCGGACGCCACGACGAGATCGGCGTCGGCGTACGGGCGCAGGTCGTCTACCTCGTGCCGGTACTCCACTTCGACGCCGAGATCGGTGGCCCGCCGGGCGAGGATCTCGAGCAGCGCGGCCCGCTGCAGGCTGAAGCCGTAGCCGGTGAGATATGCCGCCCGCGATCCGCCCAGACTGATCCGCTGCTCCTGCCAGAGAGTGGACGCAGCCCGCAGGGCACGAGCGCTGCCTGGGTCGTTCCGGAAAAGGACGTCCAGAAGGTTATCCCAATACACAACCCCCCAGCCGTAGGTCGCCCCGGGCGGGTCGCGTTCGAGGATTGTGATCTCCTGGCTGGCGTCACGGCGTTTCGCCGAGATGGCGAAGTACAGTCCTGCTGGTCCGCCGCCCACACAGACGATCCTCACCGCAGGTGCCTCCTCCGTGTTCCTCCTCGGCGTGACCCGGACGGCGGGTGGCAACGACCGTTCGCCGGCTCGTCACCACCGTCGTCCCCGGAGAGGAGCACCGCCAACGGATGTCGTGGTGCCCACTTGTCGGGCTGCCCGGTTACCCCGCATTGTCGGGTTTTCCGGTTTCCCGCATTGTCGGGTTACCCGAGTGTCAGATTGCTGGTCGGGTTGCTGGACTGTCGGGAGCCGGGATCACCAACGGCCCCAGCCACCCCAACGCCCCCAGCCACCCCAGTGGCCCCAGCCACCCCAGTGGCCCCAGCCACCCCAGTGGCCCCAGCCCCAGCCCCAGCCCCCGAAGAAACCGGTGACCTGCCGGAACGAGCCCTCGGCCCGGAGCGTCGGTGCCTCATACGTTGCTTTCATGCCGGATTCCTCCGTCCGACTTCGATTTATTCGGTCTATGTGATTCTCGGCGATCCAGACAACACAGTGGCCGCCGTCGGTGTCCCACCTCCGACCGCCACTTACCGCCTGTGACCAACCATCTTCGATTCTGCTCCTTTGCTGTCCATTGCTGGTTCATCGCCGGTTCGGTGGCACCATCGGGAGTCGCGGTGGAGACGGGCGCCGATCGAGCAGATCATCGCTGTAGCCGGCCGAAGCTCCGGCTCACGGGCCGGCACCCGTCGGAGGCCCCACGCCGCACCAAAGGCGCCATGCGGGGCAGGAGGGGTTATCGGATCGATCTCGGCGTCGATCTCGAGAAGATGGCCTTGCGGGACAGTCCGAGGCTGTTGGGACCCTACGGATCTGGTCGTCGGGAAGCCCACCACGGTGGCACAGCCAGGTCCGGCCCACGGCCCGGATCTCGGTCAACGAGGTGAATCGTCAACGAGGTGAAATGACGGCCGGCGGCGTCTTCGCCGGGCACACGCGAGTGCGAGTGCGGTCCTGCTGCAGTCCTGTTGTGATCCTGTATACGGGAGCGTTAGGCGACGTCGCGGTCGCGCGCGTCCTCGGGCAGTAGGGTGCGCAGACCCAGAATGATGTTGGTGATCCCGAACTCGAACTCCTCCGGGACGGTGACGTCGGAAGGCTGCGCCGCCGCAGGGACCGCCGCGGCCGGCTCCTCGACGGGCCGCTCGGTGAGCAGGAAGCCCCGGGTGTATGTCGAGAGCGTGAGGAAAGCGTGCCAGGCCAGCGACGACGGGAATCCGGCATCCCGCAGCCCAGCCAGCAGTTCCGCCGCCCGAAACCAGGAGGTGATGGTCTCCTCTGGTAGGTCGGACTGCCGCTACGACGCGTAATCAGGTCGCATTTCAGGTCGTCGACGGCGAGCAGCGCATAGGGGACGTAATGAAGTAACAAATACGTGATCGAGAGCATCATCGCAGGTCACAGGCCTGTGGAGGGTTCGAAACGCGCAAGTTATTTCATTTCGACTCCATAGAAATTTTTGAAGAACTCGCGGAGCATGTCCTCCCAGTCGTCACCACGGAGGGGAGGCATGCTCTCATAGAAAGAGACGAGTGCCTCCTCGGCCATGGCGTCGAGGAGTTCTTGCTTGCTCTTAAAATACCAGTAGATGCTGGTGACACCGACGTCGAGATACGCAGCCAGGCGGGGCATACTCAACCGATCGACCGGAGTGTCCCGGCAAAACTCGAAGGCGCCCGCCAGAATCCCCGGGGCATTGATGGATCCCCGAGCACGCCGCGACCGGGGACGCTTCGATCCCGTGTTCACTGAGGGGGGCACGCACTAGCCTCCGCATCGTGGGGATGGCCCGGGAACGGCCCCGCTACCCAGGACCACACCGAGTATTCTACCGGAAGGTTCTCCGGATGGTGTGAGATATCTGCCGCACCCGGCGGGCGCAGTGGTTGGCTCATGGTCAGGCGGCAGGATAGTCCGGACCACCACAAGGCCACCCCGCCGAAGGCCGGCCGGACCGTCCCGCCCGGCACACCACACGCCGCCCCCGGCGCCATCGCCTCGCCGCAATCCGCGCTCTCACCACCGCCCCTCCCCATCACCCCCAACCCGCCAGCGCACCCCGCCCCCAAACCGGACACCCACCTCAGTTCCACCCCACGCCCACTCCGACCCACGCCGAATCCACCAGCTCCGCACCACACGCCTACACTGACCGGAACAGTCACTGACCGCAACAGCGCAGCATCGCGACTCCACCCACCAGGCGACCGAAGACCAACAGCAGGAGGGTGAAAATGGCCATTCCGCGGCGCCAGGCAATCAGGATCGGCGCTTATCTCCTCAAGCAGAAACTCGCCAGGCGGGACAAGTTCCCGATCACCCTCGAACTCGAACCCCTGTTCGCATGTAACCTCGCCTGCGATGGCTGCGGCAAGATCCAACATCCCGCGGACGTGCTGAAACAGCGCATGCCCGTCGAGCAGGCGCTCGCCGCCGTCGACGAGTGCGGCGCCCCCGTGGTGTGCCTGGCAGGCGGCGAACCGCTGATGCACCCGCAGATCGAAGACATCGTGGCAGGCCTGGTGAAACGTAAGAAGTTCATCTACCTGTGCACGAACGCCCTCCTGATCCCACGCAAGATCGACAAGCTGCGCCCGTCACCGTACCTGTCCTTCGCGGTACACATCGATGGCCTCGAGGAACGCCACGACAAGTCCGTGGCCAAGCCGGGCGTGTTCGCCCAGGCCGTGGACAACATCAAAGAGGCGCAGCGCCGCGGCTTCCGCGTCACCACGAACACCACGTTCTTCAACACCGACACCCCCCAGACCGTGATCGAGGTGTTGGACTTCCTCAACAACGACCTCAACGTCGACGGGATGATGCTCTCCCCCGCCTACGCCTACGAGAAAGCCCCCGACCAGGACAGCTTCCTCGGGGTCAAGGAAACCCAGGAACTGTTCCGCAAGGCGTTCGCCGACGGCCGCCGCAAGAACTGGCGGATCAACCACTCCCCCCTGTTCCTGGACTTCCTCGAAGGAAAGATCGACTTCCCGTGCACGGCCTGGGGAATTCCGTCCTACTCCCTGTACGGCTGGCAGAAGCCGTGCTATCTGATGGGCGACGGCTACGCCAGGACCTACCAGGAACTCCTTGACACCACCGACTGGGAGGCCTACGGACGAGGCCGCGACCCGCGCTGCGCGAACTGCATGGCACACTGCGGCTACGAACCGACCGCCCTCGCGGCGACCCTGTCCTCCCTGCGGGAATCCATCCGCGCGGCCCGCTGAGACCGGCCCCGGGACCACCGGCCAGCCCCGGGAAACGACCTCGGTGCGGCGGCCGTCGCCCTCCGGCCGGAGGGCGACGGCCGCCGCACCGAGGTCCTCCACCAGACACCCCCGGCTCGGATACGCCGGGAAGAGCGGCATAACGGGAAGAGCGGCATAAGCGGGATCCGACCCGAAACCGCATTATGACCCAATTATGACTACCTGCACCCCGACACTCACCCACCGTCCCCTCGCCGGTCCGGCGTCGTGGGCCGCGGCGGCGCCCGTCTCGCCATCGTAGGGCTCGCGGGTCTTTGTAGGGTTCCCACAACACCTGGCCGCCGACATCGGTAGCGGCGGAGCTGTCCAGACCGCGCCCCGAGCTGGGAAGGTGATCCGGAGCGAGAATCGGAACCGCCTTTCTGGCGTTCCGCCCTCATCGTGACGGGAAGGGGTAATTAGTGGTTTACGACAAGATCGTGGTGACGGGTCTCGGTGCGATGACTCCACTCGGCGGCAACCTCGCCGCCACCTGGGACGGGCTGGTCGCGGGTGCCTCGGGTGTCGCGGTGATCGAAGACGAATGGGCGCGGGAGCTGCCGGTCCGACTCGCCGCCCGGCTGCCCGTCGACCCCGCGGCAACGCTGCCGCGCAAGGACAGCCGCAAGCTCGACCGCGGTGAACAGATGGCGATCGTCACCGCCCGGCAGGCATGGGCGGACGCGGGATCCCCCGAGGTCGCTCCCAAACGGCTCGCGGTCGTCATCGGCACCGGTTACGGCGGGGTGCAGTCCACCCTGGGCCAGCACCGCATCCTGGAGCAGGCCGGTGCGCGCCGGATATCCCCTCAAACGGTGATCATGCTGATGCCCAACGGCCCGGCGGCGTGGGTGAGCATCGACCTCGGTGCGAAGGCCGGCGCCCGCACCCCGGTCAGCGCCTGCGCGTCCGGCGCCGAGGCGATCGCCACCGGTATGGAGATGATCCAACACGGGCTGGCCGACGTCGTGGTCGCCGGCGGCGTCGAGGCGCCGGTCGACACGCTGCCGCTGGCAGCGTTCGCGCAGATGAAGGCCCTGTCGACCCGGCACGACGACCCGGCAGCCGCCTCCCGGCCCTTCGACGCCGACCGTGACGGTTTCGTGCTCGGCGAGGGCGCCGGCCTGCTGGTCCTGGAACGGGCCGGGTTCGCCGCCGCCCGCGGCGCCCGCGTGTACGCCGTCGCCGCCGGCGCGGCCACCAACTCCGACGCCCTCGACATCGTCACCGCCGACCCCGCCGGGCAGCGCAGGGCCATCGAGGCCGCACTGTCCAGCGCCGGCCTCACCCCCACCGATATCGGCCTCGTACACGCCCACGCCACCTCTACCCCCGTCGGTGACCCCTTGGAGGCCGAGGCGATCACTCAGACGATCGGCACCCATCCGGCGGTCACGGCCACCAAGTCGATGACCGGGCACATGCTCGGCGCCGCCGGCGCGGTGGGCGCCATCGCCACGGTGCTCAGCATCCGCGACGGCGTCATACCCCCGGTACGCAACCTTGACCGGCTCGACCCGGCGATCAAGCTCGACGTCGTGTCCGGACAGGCCCGCCACGAGACCGTCCGCGCCGCCGTGGCCAACGCCTTCGGCTTCGGTGGGCACAATGTCTCCCTGGCGTTCACCGCCCCCTGAACCGGCCGCGCCGGCCACGCCTGGCTGGACTCGAACGCGCTCCGGCCCCCGTCGTGTTTCCGCCCGCCCAGAGGCCTCACTTCCCATTACTGACCATTGCCGATCATTTCTTCCAGCAAGGGAACGGCGAAGACACCTTGCCGTCCTTCATGATCTAGGGCC
>NZ_CDWRCL010000181.1:0-8375 GCF_977927575.1 Frankia sp. CcCS3 | reverse complement strand
ACCGCTCCGGCCATCGACCCGCAGCCGCGCCGGGCGCCGAGCCGGGCGCGGCTCGCGGTGGTCCGGCCGGCGCCGGGCGGGGGCCGCAAGGGTCCCTTCGTCGTGCTGCTGCTGCTCCTGTTGGCCGCTGGTCTGCTCTGCCTGCTGCTGCTGAACCTGGCGTTGATGGAGAACTCGTTCCAGGCCAACACTCTGCGCAATCGGGCGTCCGCGCTGGCGGACGAGGAACAGTCGCTGTCGGTGCGTGCCGACCAGCTCTCCGATCCGGCGTCGCTGGCCGCGCAGGCCTCCCGCTACGGCATGATCCCCGGCGGGGTACCGGCATACCTTCCGCCGGGCGCTCCGCTGCC
Organism: Frankia sp. CcCS3; assembly: GCF_977927575.1. Taxonomy (NCBI): domain Bacteria; kingdom Bacillati; phylum Actinomycetota; class Actinomycetes; order Frankiales; family Frankiaceae; genus Frankia; species Frankia sp. CcCS3. The sequence goes on along the minus strand of NZ_CDWRCL010000181.1, from coordinate 8,025 downwards.
CGTTGGTTCCCGGACCCTGACCCGGGAACCGGGCAGCGGATCCGTCCTCATCGTCGTGCCCGCATCGCCCGGCCCGAGTCCGGCCGGCGGTCCCGGGAAGACCGGCGGTCCCGGGAAGAACGGTCAGCCAGCGGCCAGCGCGACGGCGGGTGGCACCACCGGTGCCGGCGGAACCGCCCACGCCCGCCTTCCCGCCACCGGGACGGACGGTGCTGCGCCCAGTGGTCCGGCGGCCGGTGGTGCCGCGATCGGGGCGGCGGGAAAGGCCGGAGCCGGGCAGTGAGCTCGACGCCCCCGGGCTCCCCCCGGCGCGATCGCGGACGGCTACGCCTTGTTCCTTTACCGCCACCCTCCGTGTATGGTGGTCGGTTGCGGCGGGATGTCGACGATCCGGGTCGGGGGGCCGGCGACGGGCCCGGTGCGGACGAGTACGGCGACGAGGACCACGACGGCCGGTATGCGGACGGCCGGTATGCGGGCCGGCCGGGCTCGGCGCCCCGGCGTCCCGGTCGGGTCAGCCGGCCGCGGCACCCCCGGGTCCGTCGCGCCTACCGGCTGGGCAGCCCGCGCCGGCGGCTGCGGGTGTCCATCGTGCTCATGTGCGCGGTCCTCGGCGTCCTCGGGCTGCGCCTGACCCAGCTGCAGGGTTTCTCCGCCTCCACCTACGCGGCCCAGGCCGAGGCCCAGCGGCTGCGGACCATCGTGCTGCCCGCGGCGCGCGGCGCCATCACCGACCGGGCGGGCCACACGCTCGCGCAGCACGTCGAGCTGCGGGCCGTCTACGCGAACCCGACGAACGTCAGGGACATCGCGGGGACGGCCGCGAAGCTTGCGCCGGTCCTCGACGACAGCACCGAGGCGTTGCGCAGACGGCTCACCACCGACCCGGCCGACCACATCAAGTTCGTCTACCTTGCCCGCGGGCTCACTCCGGACGTGGCGGAGAAGGTCAGCGCCCTGGGGCTGCGCGGTATCGGCATCACCGAGGAACGCGGACGCACCTACCCGTCCCGTGAACTGGCCGCGAACGTCATCGGGTTCATGCGGCACGGCGATGGTGACATCCTCGAGGGCGGCGGCGGGCTGGAGCTGGCGTATGACAAGGTGCTGCGCGGTACCGACGGCCTTCGCTGGCTGGAGGCGAACCCGGCGGGCATCGAGATCCCCTCGGGCCAGAGCCGCGAGAAGGACCCGATCCCGGGTTCCTCGCTGCGCCTGACCCTCGAGCGGGACATCCAGTGGAACGCTCAGAACGCGATCGCCGACGCGGTCCATACCTCCGAGGCCGACGGCGGCATGGTCGTCGTGATGGAGCCCCGCACCGGGGACATCCTCGCGATGGCCGACTCGCCGCAGTTCGACCCGAACAACATCACCGCCCGGGATACCCCGGCGCTGGGCAATCGGTCCACGCGGGACGCCTACGAGCCCGGCAGCGTCAACAAAGTGATCACGATGGCCGCGGCGCTGGACCGCGGTCTGATCACTTCCGAGACCCCGATGACCATCCCGCCGTCCATCACCCGGGGCGGGGTACGCATCGAGGACTCCGAGCCACACGGCGTCGAACATCTCACCGCCGCTGGCGTCCTGGCCCGCTCCAGCAACATCGGCACCGTGGAGATCTCCGAGCGGGTCGGGCGGATCGGGCTGGAGCAGACGCTGCGCTCGTTCGGGCTCGGTGCCGGTACGGGCCTGAACTTCCCCGGCGAGGGCACCGGCCTGCTGCCGGCCGCCCGGGACTGGTCGGGCAGCCAGGCCGCCACCATTTCCTACGGGCAGGGCATGTCGGCGACGGCGCTCCAGATGGCCTCGGTGTACGCGACCATCGCGAACGGCGGTGTTCGCGTGACCCCGCGGCTCGTCGACGCCATCACCGGTCCGGACGGCGTCGTCAAGGTGATTCCCCATCCGCCTGGTCAGCGCGTCGTCAGCGCGCAGACCGCGGCCACGCTCACCCGGATACTCGAGGCGGTGGCGACGAACGAGGGCACGGCGCCGCTCGCCGAGGTTCCCGGTTACCGGGTGGCCGGCAAGACGGGCACCGCCAAACGGCCCGACCCGGTGCACGGCGGTTACCAGGGCTACGTTCCCTCGTTCATCGGGTTCGCCCCGGCGGATGATCCGCGGGTGGTGGTGGAGATCGTCCTGGACAACCCGAAGAAGGGTTACTTCGGCGGTCAGGTCGCCGCGCCCGTGTTCCAACGTGTCATGTCCTTCGCGTTGACCACCCTCGGCGTGCCACAGCCGATCACCAGGCCCGCACCGCTCCTGCTCGACCTGGACAGATGATCGCGATCCGCGCCGGGACGTGGCGGGCGGGGAAGGCCGGCTGGACCACCGCCGTGCTCGGGCGCCCGTGGGGATGGCCGTGCCCGCCCCCACTAAGGTCGTGACCGTGACCTCTCCGGCACCTCGACCGGCTGCCCCGCCCGCGTGTAGCCTCGCCGATCTGCGCGCGGTGCTCGCGGCCGCGGCGCCCGTCCCGGAGCCGGCGGCGTTCGCGGATGCGGGACATTCGCCGTCGGGCACGCGTGCGGACACGGACACGGACGTGATCGTGCACGGCGTCACCCACGACTCGCGTGCGGTCCGGCCGGGCGACCTCCACGCGGCACTGCCCGGTGCCCACGCGCACGGTGCGGCCTTCGCGGCCGCCGCGGTGGCCGGCGGCGCCGTCGCCGTGCTCACCGACGCCGAGGGCGCCCGCCGGATCGCGGCCGTGCCGGCCGGCCCCCCCGGGGGAGTCCCGGTGCTTGTTAGCGACGATCCACGGCGCGACCTCGCCCCGGTGGCGGCGAGGATCTACGGTGATCCCTCCGTGGCGCTGCGCCTGCTCGGCGTCACCGGCACCAACGGGAAGACGACCACGGCCTTCCTGCTCGACGCCGGGCTGCGCGCCGCCGGCCACACCACGGGCCTGATCGGCACGATCGAGACCCGGATCGCCGACGAACGGCTGGCCTCCGCCCGCACCACCCCGGAGGCGAGCGACCTGCAGGCCCTGCTCGCCACGATGGTCGAGCGTGGCGTGGGGGCCGCCACGATGGAGGTGTCCAGCCACGCGCTGGCCCTGCACCGGGCCGACGCCCTGCACTTCGCCGGGGCCGTGTTCACTAACCTCAGCCAGGACCATCTGGACTTCCACTCCTCCATGGAGGACTACTTCGTGGCGAAGGCGTCCCTGTTCGACCCGGCCCGGACCGCCGTCGCGGTGATTGGCGTGGCGGACCGGTGGGGCCGCCGGCTCGCCGAACGGCATCCCGGCGCGATCACGTTCGCCGTCGAGGGGCCGGCCGACTGGACGGCCCGGGACGTCTCCTACGGGCCGACCGGCACGCTGCTGCGCGCCGAGGGCCCGGACGGGCTGCGGGTGGATCTGTCGGTGCCGCTGCCCGGTGCCTTCAACGTCGCCAACGCGCTCGGCGCGCTGGCGCTGCTCGTCGCCGTCGGGGTCCCCCCGGCCACGGCGGCGGCGGGGATCGGCTCCCTGCCCGGGGTGCCCGGCCGGATGGAGCGGGTCGACGCCGGCCAGCCGTTCCTGGCCCTGGTCGACTTCGCGCACACCCCGGGCGCGGTCACAACGCTGCTAGAGACGGTTCGCCCGCTGGTGAAGGGCAGGGTCATCGTCGTGCTCGGCTGCGGTGGCGACCGCGACCGCGGCAAGCGCCCGTTGATGGGGGCTGCCGCGGCGACACTCGCCGACATCGCGATCTTCACGAACGACAATCCGCGCTCGGAGGATCCGGCGGAGATCCTCGCCCAGATGCTCGCCGGGGTCACGGCGCTGTCGGCTACGGACTCGGCTACGGCTACGGTCCTGGTCGAACCGGACCGCGCCGCGGCCATCGCGGCCGCCGTGGCCGAGGCCGGGCCTCAGGACGCCGTCGTTGTCGCCGGCAAGGGTCATGAGCCGGGCCAGGAACAGGCGGGGGTGGTGACCCCCTTCGACGATCGGGTCGCCCTGCGCGCCGCGCTCTCCTCGGTGGAGAGGAGATGATCCCGCTGACCCTGGCCGAGGTCGCATCGGCGACCGGCGGCCGGCTCGACGCGGTGCCCGACCCGGGCGTCACGGTGCGTTCGGTCGTCGTCGACTCCCGCGGGGTCCGCGACGGCGCCTTGTTCGTCGCCCTGGCCGGCAGCCGGGTCGACGGGCACGACTTCGCCGCCGCCGCCGTCGCCGCCGGCGCGCCCGCTGTGCTCGCCGCCCGGTCGGTGGGCGCGCCGGCCGTCATTGTCCCCGATCCGCCTTCGGCGCTCGCCGCGCTCGCCGCGCACGTCCGTGACCTGGCCGCCGCCACCGTGGTCGCCGTGACCGGGTCGGCGGGCAAGACGACGACCAAGGACTTGCTCGCCGACGTGCTGGCCGGGCTCGCCCCGACGGTGGCCGCGCCCGGCTCGTTCAACAACGAGATCGGACTGCCGCTGACGCTGCTGCGCACCGAGCCGGACACGGCGTTCGTCGTCTTGGAGATGGGTGCCCGCGGCCCGGGGCACATCGTCACCCTCTGCGCGGTGGCCCGCCCGGCGGTGGGGGTGGTCCTCAACGTCGGCAGTGCCCACCTGGGCGAGTACGCCGACGGCCGGCTGGGGATCGCCGCGGCCAAGGGCGAGCTTGCCGAGGCCGCGAGCGAGGCCGTCGTGCTCAACGCCGACGACCCGCTGGTCGCGGCGATGGCGGCTCGGACGACGGCCGAAGTGATCACTTTCGGGGAGGGCGGACGGGCCGACGTGCGGGCCGGTGCCGTCGATGTCGACCGGCTGGGCCGCGCCTCGTTCGACTTGCTGGCGTACGGCGAGCACCACCGGGTGACCCTCGGGCTCGCCGGCGCGCACCAGGTGCCGAACGCGTTGGCCGCGGCGGCCGTCGCGATCCGGTTGGGGCTGTCCCCGGATCGGGTCGCCGCGGCGCTGTCCGCCGCCCGCCCGCGCAGCCGGTGGCGGATGGAGGTGACCACCACTGCGGCCGGGGTGGTGGTCGTCAACGACGCCTACAACGCGAACCCGGAGTCGATGCGGGCGGCGCTGAAGGCGTTGGTGGGCATGCGGGGGAAGGGCCGGGCGTTCGCGGTGCTCGGTCCGATGGGGGAACTTGGTGACGCCGCCGCCGCCGAGCACGACGTGCTCGGCCGGTTCGCGGTCCGCCTCGGGGTCGATCGACTGATCGCGGTGGGTCCGGCGGCCCGCCGCATCCACCTGGGCGCCTCGCTGGAAGGCTCCTGGGATGGGGAGTCGGTGGAGGTGACCGACGCCGACGAGGCGGTGGCCCTGGTGGCCGCGCAGGCCGGACCGGACGACGTGGTACTGGTCAAGGCCAGCCGGTCCTTCGGTCTGGAACGCGTCGCCGAGGCGTTGGTGACCAGATTCGGCGTCCTCGGCGCCGGGATCGAGGGGACATGACGGCGGACAGCTGGCTCCACACACGCGGACCCGCGCGGGTGACGCACGCGTGAGAGGCGTTCTTATCGCGGCCATGGTCGCGTTGGTCGTGTCGTTGCTGGGCACACCCTGGGTGATCCGGCTCTTCCGCCGGCAGGGATACGGCCAGGAGATCCGCGAGGACGGGCCGTCCAGCCATCTGACCAAGCGGGGCACCCCCACGATGGGGGGCACCGTCATCATCGTCGCTACCCTGGCCGGGTACTTCCTGGCCCACCTGGTGACCGGTATCGGGTTCACCGCGTCGGGTCTGCTTGTGCTGATGGTGATGACCGGACTCGGCCTGGTCGGCTTCCTGGACGACTACATCAAGATTCGTAAGCAGCGCAGCCTCGGGCTCACCGCCCGGATGAAGTTCACCGGGCAGGCCGCGGTCGCGATCGTCTTCGGCCTGCTAGCCGTCCGGTTCAAGAACGACGCCGGGCTGCTCCCCGGCTCGACGTACATCTCGATCGTGCGGGACACGAGCTTCTCCGTCGGCATCATCGCCTTTCCCCTGCTGGCCTGGATCATCATCGCCGCGACCTCTAACGCGGTGAACCTCACCGACGGCCTCGACGGCCTCGCGGCCGGCACCTCGGCGATGGTGTTCGGCGCGTACGTCATCATCTCCTTCTGGCAGTTCGGCAACCTGTGCGAGCCGCACGCGGCCGAGGCGGGCTGTTACCTCGTGCGTGATCCCCTCGACGTCGCGCTGGTCGCGGCGGCGGCGATGGGGGCCTGTTTCGGGTTCCTGTGGTGGAACGCCAGCCCGGCGAAGATCTTCATGGGGGACACTGGGTCGCTCGCGCTGGGCGGCGCCTTCGCCAGCATCGCGATCGTCAGCCGGACCGAGTTGCTTCTCGTCGTCCTCGGCGGCCTGTTCGTCATCGAGACCCTGTCCGTGATGATCCAGGTCGCGTTCTTCAAGGCGACGAGGAAACGCGTGTTCAACATGGCGCCGATCCATCACCATTTCGAGCTTGCCGAATGGCCCGAGACGACGGTGATCATCCGATTCTGGATCGTCTCGGGACTCGCGGTGGCCTTCGGCCTGGGCCTGTTCTACGCGGAGTTCCTCTCCCACGGAGGTGGCTGACGCCATGACGGGCGACGGCCAGGGCCCGGGCGACCTCGCGACCCCGACCTCCTGGGCGGGTCTGCCCGTGCTGGTCGTCGGGATCGGGGTCTCCGGGCTCGCCGCGGCTCGGGCACTGCTTGCCCGCGGCGCGCGGGTCCGGGTCGTCGACGCCGACGACTCCCCACGTCACCAGGGTGCGGCCGCGACGCTGCGGGCGCTCGGGGCCGAGGTGGACCTCGGCGGCCTGCCGGCCGATCCCGGGGACAGCACGCTGGTCGTCACCTCGCCCGGCGTCCCGCCGACGGCCCCGCTGATCATCGGGGCGGCCGGCGCCGGGATCCCGGTCTGGGGGGAGGTGGAGCTCGCCTGGCGGTGGCGGGGTGGGAGCCGGTGGCTCGCCGTCACGGGAACGAACGGCAAGACGACAACCACCGAGATGCTCGGCGCGATGCTCGCCGCCGGTGGCCGGCGATCCACCACCGCCGGGAACATCGGGACCCCGATCGTGGACGCGGTCGCCGCCGAGCCGCCCTACGAGACCCTCGCGGTGGAACTGTCCAGCTTCCAGCTCCATTACACCCACACCATGGCCCCCCTCGCCGCGGCCGTGCTCAACGTCGCCCCCGACCATCTCGACTGGCACGGGGGCGCGGCGGCCTATGCGGCGGCGAAGGCGAGGATCTGGCGTCGTCCCGGGACGACCGCGATCGGCAATGCCGACGACGCCACCAGCGCGGACCTGCTCGCCGCCGCTCCGGGGCGGCGGGTCCTGTTCGGTCTCGACCCGGCGGCCCGGCCGCGGCCCGGCCTGACCGTCGTCGACGGCCATCTCGTCGACGAGGCCTTCGGCGGCGGGCGGCTGGTCGCCGTCCGCGACCTCGCGCTGACCAGCCCGCACATGATCTCCAATGCGCTGGCCGCCGCCGCGCTCGCCCGCGCCGAGGGCGTTGGCCCGGCCGCGATCGGCACGGCGCTTGTCGCCTTCCGGCCCGGCGCCCACCGCAACGCCGAGGTGGCCGTCATCGACGGGGTCCGCTGGGTGGATGACAGCAAGGCGACGAACCCACACGCCGCTGCCGCGTCGCTGGCCGGCTACCCCTCGGTGGTATGGATCGCGGGCGGCCTCAACAAGGGCCTCGCCTTCGACGATCTCGTCCGCGACGCGCGCCGGGTGCTGCGCGCCGCGGTCCTCATCGGGCGCTGCGCTGATGAGATCGCCGCCGCTCTCGCCCGACACGCCCCCGATGTCCCCGTGGAACGGGCTGACGGCATGGACGATGCGGTGAAGGCTGCGGCGGCGTTCGCGACCACCGGTGACACGGTGCTCCTGGCACCGGCCGCGGCCTCGATGGACATGTTCCGGGACTACGCGGCGCGCGGAGATCTGTTCGCGGCGGCGGTCCGCGCACGAGAGGGGTAACCGTGGCGGGGTCGGGAGCGTCGTCGCCGCCGTCCACCGGGACGTCGGCGCGGCCCGCGCGGGCCGCGCGGGCGGCGCGAGGGCCCAAAGCCGTGCGAACCGGCTC
>NZ_CDWRCL010000180.1:0-8561 GCF_977927575.1 Frankia sp. CcCS3 | reverse complement strand
CCAGAAGAATCACAAGATCAGCGACAGATCCCGGCGGCTGTCCCCGACGGTGCACGCCGAACTGACCCGGGTCGCCGGCTACCTGTCGTTCTCCCTCGGGATGCTGGCCGTTGACACCGGCGACGACACCTCGGCGCGGCGGTTCGCGACCCTCACCGAGCAGTTCGCCGCCCAGCTCGACGACCGGCTGCTCACCGGCACCGCGCACAGCCTGGACGCGGCGATCGCCTTCGTCACCGGGCGCTACGCCGCCGCCCGCAACGCCGCGGCCAAGGCGGCCGCTGTCGACCATCCCTACCTGCACGGCTGGGCAGCGGCGGTGCAGGCCACCGTCGCCGCGGCCACCGGCGACGAGGCAGCCCTCGACGCCGCCCTGAACCGGCTGCGCAACCGGCCGACTGTGCTCGGCCTGCGCCATCCCGGCTGGCCCCCCTTCGACGAGGTCCGGGAGGCCTGCGTCGTCGCCGACGCGATGGCCCGCCTCGGGATGCCCGGGGCGCGTTCCGCCGCGTACACCGCGATCGACCTGACCACCCCGGCGACCCTCGACCGCGGCTGGGCGCTGGCGTCGCTCGCCGCCGCCACGCTGCGCCGCGATCCCGCGGTGGCCGAAGCCGCCCTCCTCGAGGTGGAGGACATCCTCGACAAGCGCCCGTCGCGGGTGCTCACCCTGAGGACGAACGAGATCCTGATGCTCACCTCGGCACACGCCGAGCGCGCCTCGCTGCGGGCCGGCGCCGCCTGAGCCGAGCCCGGGGGAGCAGGTCACCGGGCCGGCCGGCCGGCCGCGGCGCGCAGCCGCGCACCGCGGCGCACGAGCAGCCGTTCGGCCAGTGCGTCGGCGCGTTCGATGTCCTCGAGGGTGGCCCGCGTGCGCCGCTCGACCTCCAGGACCGCCGCCAGCAGCTCGGCGGACAGCCGGGTGCGGGCGGCGACCCGGGCGACGCTGGGCGGCAGCACGGACGCGCTGCCCGGCGCGGTGGGTACGGCGGGCCGGGTGGTGGTGGTCGGACGAGAAGTCAGATGCGCCAGAGTCACACTCCAGTGATATCGCGGCTGGTACGCACCGCAACGTCTTGACTTCTCGGCGAATCCGGGGATCAGCATTGCCCCACAGGGCATCCACAGGGTCGCGGCAGGTTACCCACCGGCTTGTCGACAGGTTTATCCACATAACGATCTTTGTATGGTAAACGTCACATTCCCGAAGGCCGGGATGCCGGTCGCGGTTCCGATATTCCGGTCCATGCACGTAACCGGATGATCCTGTTACAGTGTGCGCCGACAAGATCGGGAGCCACATGACAGGGTGGGACGACCCGCACCGGCAGCCGCAGCAGCCTGGGCCGGCCGGATACTACGAGCCGTACGGACACGAGCCGTACGGACAGCCGCCGCGGCCGCCTCATGGCCAGGCCGGCGGGCCGGGCCCGACGCCGTACCCGATCGGCCCGCCGCAGCCCTTCCCGGGTCCCGGCCCGGGCCAGGGTTACCCGCCGGTGCCGCCGAAGTCGGTCGCGGTCGCGCTGCTGCTGACCTTCCTGTGGCTGGGCGTGGGCCACATCTACGCCGGCAGGACCACCACGGGTGTCGTGCTCCTGATCGCCGACCTGTTCCTGTGGATGTTCTCCTTCTTCATCGTCACACTGATCATCACTGTTCCGGTGTGGTTCATCGTGTGGGTGATCGCCATGGTCAGCTCCGCCTCGGCGGTCCAGAAGTACAACACCCGGCTCGGCTACCCGCGCGGCTGACCACCGCGGGCGAGCAGGGCGTCCACCAACCGGCGGGCGTCGGCGAGATCGACCGGCTCGGCGACGAACAGGATGCGGTACATCATCGGTGCCATGACCCCCTCGACGATCTCACCGACCCCGGGGGCGGGTTCACCGCGACGCGCGGCCCGTTCGACGATGACCCCGATCTGCTTGCGGATGTACAGGTCACAGCAGCACGCCGGCCGGTCGTCGCAGCAGGAAGCGACCAGGTCGCGCAGGAACGCCCGGCCCGTGGGGGAGGACATCTCCTCCAGGTACTGCTCGCAGTAGGCGGCGAGATCGCCGCGCAGCGACCCGGTGCCCGCCGGCGGGGTCTCCGGGCGCAGCCGCTCGGCGGCGACGTCGGCGAGCAGCTCGGTCAGGTCCCCCCAGCGCCGGTAGACGGTGGAGGCGGTCACCCCCGCCCGGGCGGCGACCAGCGGCACCGTGATCTCGTGCCGACCCCGCTCGGCCTGCAGCGCGCGCACCGCGGCATGCACGGACTGCTGGACCCGCGCGCTACGCCCCCCGGGCCGCGGACCCTCGGACGGACTCACGCATCCAGCCTAACGCACATCCTTTGCGTTAACGTCGGGCCGAGGGTACCGTCGGGCGCTAACGCAAAATCTTAGCTTTAGCTGTCCGGTGAAGGGAAACCCGATGTCCTCCCAACCCATCGCCACCGGCCTCCCCGCCGGCCTGATTGGTCTGGCCGGCCAGACCAATCAGGCCGGCCAGGCCGGCGCCGCCGGTACCGGCGGCGGTGGTGGGAGCCCGTCCTCGGCGGCCTCCGCCCCGGTACCGGCGGTGGCCCTGCCGCGGCAGGCCGCGGCCCGCGACGCCCCGCCCGACCCGGGCACGGCGCCCCACCGGGGCAGGCTGTCCCCGCGCGCCGGATTCCTCCTGCAGACGTCGATGATCGGCTCGTTCCTCGCCGCGTCCTCGGCCCCCACCCCCCTCTACCCGGTCTACCAGGCCCGCTGGGGGTTCTCCCCGATCACCGTGACCGTCGTGTTCGCCGTGTTCGCCGTGTTCGCCGTGTACGCCCTGGCCGTCCTCGCCGCACTGCTCACCGTCGGAGCCCTCTCCGACCACATCGGGCGCCGTCCGGTGCTGCTCACCTCCTCGCTGCTGCTCGCCGCCGCCCTCGCGGTGTTCGCCACCGCCGGCGGGGTAGGGGAGCTGACCATCGGCCGCGTTCTGCAGGGCCTGGCGACCGGCGCCGCCAGCGGCGCCCTCGGCGCCGGCCTGCTCGACCTCGACCGGGCCCGCGGCACCCTGGCCAACGGAGTCGGCCCGTTCACCGGCCTGGCCCTGGGTGCCCTCGGGTCCAGTCTGCTCGTGGCCTACCTGCCCGCTCCCACCCGTCTGGTCTACCTGGTGCTGTGCGCGATCGTGCTTGCCCAGGCGGTCGGGGTCGCGGCGATGCCCGAGACCGCACCGCGCATCCCCGGAGCGATCGCGTCGCTGCGCCCGACCATCGGCGTACCCGCCGCCGCCCGCCGCGACCTGCTGATCGCCGCCCCCTGCCTGGTCGCCTCCTGGGCCCTGAGCGGGTTCTACCTCTCCCTCGGCCCGAGCCTGGCCCGTCTCGTCGTCGACTCCCGCTGGGTCGTGCTGGGAGGTCTCGCGGTCTTCGCCATCACCGTGACCGCGGCCCTGACGGTGCTGCTCGTGCGCGACACCGCCCCCCGCACCGTGATGTTCCTCGGCGCCCTGGGCCTGCTCGTCGGCGTCGGTGTCACCCTGCTCGGCGCGGACCTTCCCTCCACCCCGACGTTCTTCGCCGGCACCACGCTGGCCGGTATCGGTCTCGGCGCCAGTTTCCAGGGCGGCCTGCGCGTCCTGATCCCCCTGGTCGCCCCGCACGAACGCGCCGGCCTGCTCTCGGCCGTCTACGTGCTGTGCTACCTCGCCTTCGGCGTCCCCGCGGTCGTCGCCGGCTAGCTGGTCACCCACCACGGGCTGCTGCCCACCGCCCGCGGGTACGGCCTGGTCGTCATGGCCCTCGCCGCGCTGGCGCTCCTCGGCCTGCTCACCCGCGCCCGGCGCCCGGCGCCCGGCGGCCCTCGGCCGGCGAATCCGGAGGACCTGAGCACGGTCCGCGGTCCCTGACTCCACCTGCAGTCACCCGGTAGAGTGCTGTTGAAAATGGTTTTTTTGTTTCTATGTAGGGTGCCGGGTGTGAGTCGATCCTTTGCCTTTGCATCCCGCCTGCTGGCGCTTGGCGGCGCCGCCACGCTCGCGGTTTCCTTGATCGCCAGCTGTGGCGGCGACCGGGCTGCCACCGCCGAGGCCGCCGCCGGCCGGCTGCCGGCGGTGGCCAACTTCTACCCGGTGCAGTTCCTGGCCGAGCGGATCGGCGGGGACCGGGTGACGGTGACGAACCTGACCCCGCCCGGTTCCGAACCGCACGACCTGGCGGTGGACGGCCGCGGTGCCCAGGCGCTGGCCGAGGCAAAGGTGGTGTTCTACCTCGGGGCGGGTTTCCAGCCGGACGTGGAAAAGGCCGTCAGCGACAGCGCGCCCGCGGTGATCCGTCGAGACCTGCTCGCAGCGCCCGGGGTGAGCCTGCGACCCGCGCCGGCGGTACTGGGCGAGGAGGCCCTGTCCGGCGGCAAGGACCCGCATGTCTGGCTGGATCCGGTGCGGATGAAGGCGATGGCCGGCGTGGTCGCCGCCGCCTACACCGACGCCGATCCCGAGCACACCGCGGACTACCGGGCAAACCTGGCCACGCTCGGGCGTGACCTCGACGGGTTGGGCGCGGCCCTGCGGGCGGGCCTGACCGGCTGCGCGCAGACGGCGATCGTGACCTCGCACGCCGCGTTCGGGTACCTGGCCGACCGGTACGGGCTGCGGCAGATCCCGATCGCCGGGTTGTCGCCGGACGCGGAGCCGGACGCCAGGACCCTCGCCGAGATCACCGACACGGCCCGGGCGGCCAGGGCACACACGGTGTTCTTCGAGGAGGCGCTGCCACCCGATCTGGCCAGGACCGTCGCCACGGCGATCGGCGCCCGGGTGGACCTGCTCGCCGCGTTGGAGTTCGACCCGGGCAAGGCGTTGGGTGCCGGTCAGGACTACCTCAGCGTGATGCGCGGCAACGGGCGGCGCCTGCACACCGGCCTGGAGTGCCGGTGAACCCGCCGGTACTGGCGGCGCGCGGCCTGACCGTGCGGTACGGGCGGGTCACCGCGATCGAAGACGTGGACATGGCCCTGGCGGCCGGGGAGCTGGTCGCCCTCGTGGGGCGCAACGGCGCCGGCAAGTCCACCCTGCTGCGCGCCCTCGCCGGCCTCACCCCCCACGAGGGCACCGTCACCCGCCAGGCGACGGCATGCCACCACCGGCGCACCGAACTGCGGGGGACGAGCGAGGTGCGGGTGGCGTTCGTGCCGCAACGCGCCACCCCGCGCTGGGACCTGCCCATCTCGGTCCGCCAGGCGGTGGCGACCGGCCGGCTTTCCCCGCGGCGGCGGTGGCGGCGGCCAGCCGCCGCGGACCGCCGCGCCATCGAGGCGGCCCTGTTACGCATGGATCTGTATTCCCTGGCGGACCGGCCGGTGGGCGAGCTGTCCGGGGGGACAGGCGCAGCGGCTGCTGCTGGCCCGCGCCCTGGCGCAGGAACCGGACGTGCTGCTGCTCGACGAGCCGTGCGACGGCCTGGACGCCGCGAGCGTCAGCGCGTTGCTGGCCGCGCTGACCGAGCTGGCCACCGGCGGCATCGCGGTCTGCTGCGCGCTGCACGAGCTGCACCTGGCCCGTGGCCTGTTCGACCGGGCAGTGGTCATCGACCGGGCGGTACTCGCCGACGGCCCCGTCAGCCAGCCGAGGCCACTGGGGTACCCGTTCATGCAGCGCGCCCTGGTCACCACCCTGGCCGTCGGCGTGGCCGCACCGGTCGCCGGGGTGTGGGCCACCAGCCGCCGCCTGGTGTACCTGACCGACGCGATGAGCCACGCCATCCTCGCCGCCGCCGCGCTGCTCGGCGCCTCCCTGCTGGCCGGCGGGCTGGTCGCGGCGGCGGTGATGGCGCTGCTGGTCGCCGTGCTGGTGGTCCGGGCTCGGCTGCCGGAGGACAGCGCCATCGGGGTGGTCGGGCAGGGACTGTTCGCCCTCGGGGTGATCGGGGTATCGCAAAGCACCGAGCCTCGTGCCCTCTCGCACGTGCTGTTCGGCAACCCGCTGACCGTCACCACCACCGATGTGATCATCGAGTTGGCGATCGCCGCGCTGGTCGTCGCCGCGGCCGCGGGATGCCTGCCGCTGCTGGTCGCCACCACCGTCGACCCGGGCCACGCCCGCACCCTCGGCGTGCGCACCGGCCTGGTCGACACCGCGGTCATCCTCGGGCTCGGCCTCGTAGTCGTGATCGGCCTGACCACCGTCGGAGTCCTGATGGCGCTGACGCTGTGCATCGCCCCGGCCGCCGCCGCCCGGCTGCTGTCCAGCCGCCGGCCTCGGCGTCACCGCCGGGCTGGTCGGGCTGCTGGCCAGCTACCACCTCGGCCTGCCCGCCGGCCCCGAGGTCGCCGCCGCCGCGCTGACCCGCGCCGCCCGCCCCGGCCCCCGCACCGACCATGGGCGTGTGCCGCTGGCCGGCTGCGACCAAACCACCACCGGCCAAGGGAGAACATCCTGACCACCAATCCGACAACCCCACTGGCCGGCCTCGCCGGCCCCGCCGGCCGGCCCGACGGCACCGGCCGGGCCAACGCCGCCGCCCTCAAGGCGGTCGTCCGCGACATGCTGCTGCTGGACGACAGCCACACGGTGGTCATCCAGCAGCTGGCCTGCGCCGAGCCGGGCTGCCCACCTGTGGAAACCGTCATTGCCGTGCTGTCCGCGGGCGCGCCGACGCGCCGCTGGACGCTGCACCAGCCGATGGCCGAGCTGACCGCCGAGTCCGTTCGCGCCGCCCTGTCACCTGAAGGAGAAAAAGAATGACTGATACCCGGGTACCCGTCACCGTGCTGACCGGTTTTCTCGGTTCCGGCAAGACCACCCTGCTCAACCGCATCCTCAGCGAACAGCACGGCCTGCGCATCGCCGTCATCGAGAACGAGTTCGGCGAGCTCGGCGTCGACGACGCCCTCGTCCTGGACGCCGAAGAAGAAATCTTCGAGATGAACAACGGCTGCATCTGCTGCACCGTGCGCGGGGATCTCATCCGCATCCTCGGCACGCTGATGCGCCGCCGCGACCGCTTCGACCGGATCCTGGTGGAGACCACCGGCCTGGCCGACCCCGCGCCCGTGGCGCAGACCTTCTTCGTCGACGACGAGATCCGCGGCCAGCTGCGCCTGGACGCGATCATCGCCCTCGTCGACGCCAGGCACATCCTCACCCACCTCGACGAGATCAAACCCGACGGGGTGGAGAACGAGGCCGTCGAGCAGGTCGCCTTCGCCGACCGCCTCGTGCTCAACAAGACCGACCTGGTCGACCCCGACCAGCTGGGCGGCATCCAGACCCGGCTGCGGCAGATCAACGCCCTCGCCGACATCATCCCGGCGCAGCACGCGAAGATCGACCTGGCTGCCATCCTCGACGTCGGCGCGTTCGACCTCTCCCGCGTCCTGCAGACCGACCCGCAGTTCCTGCAGAGCACCGACCACCAGCACGATGTCGACGTCACCTCGGTCGGCATCGACACCCCAGGTGACGTCGACATCGACAAGCTCAACGCCTGGCTCGGCAAGCTCCTCGCGAGCAAGGGCGTGGACATCTTCCGGTTCAAAGGCATCCTCGCCCTGGCCGGCAACGACCGCCAGTACGTCTTCCAGGGCGTGCACATGCTCTTCGACGGCGACACCGGCCGCCCCTGGCGCGAGAACGAACCACGCACCAACCGGCTGGTCTTCATCGGCCGCAACCTCGACCGCGCCGAACTGGAGGCCGGGTTCACCGCCTGCCTCACCACCGCCGCATGAGCACCGCGACCATCGAAGCCCCGCTGTGGCAGGCCAGGATCGACGAGACCCCCGTCGCCGTGAGCGCGGCCGGCGGGCTGCTCGCCGTGGCCGGCGCCGACGGGACCTGCGCCATCCACCAGGCCGACACCGGTGAGCCCGCCGCCTCCCTGTCGGTCGACGGCGGCCTGCTCGACGCCGCGTTCTCCCCCGACGGTGCCCACCTGGCGCTGACCGGCCCCACCGGCTACCGGCTGTGGCACACCACCGGCCAGCAGCACAGCCCGTACGGCACGGCCGGCTGGTCCACCCGCGCCCGCTGGTACGGCGCCAACCGGGTGGCGGTCGCCTGCGGCCGGCACGTCCGGGTGCACGCCGCCGACGGCAGCCTGCTGTGGTGCACCGGCCCGGCGCCCAGCACCGTCACCGACCTCGCCTGGCTGCGGGCGGGCCGCGAGGTCGTCGCCGCCGCCTACGGCGGCGCCTACCGCTACGCCCGGCACAGCACCGACCCGGTCGAACACCTGCGCTACCCGGGCTCGCACCTCGCGATCGCCGTCGGCGCCAACGACCGGTGGGTCTGCACCGGCAACCAGGACCGCAGCGTGCACATCTGGCGCACCCGCGACCGGCAGGAACTGGAGATGCCGGGCTACCTGGGCAAGGTCACCCAGCTGGCGTTCGACCCCACCGGGCGATGGCTCGCCAACAACGGCGCCCCCGACGTCACCGTCTGGGACTTCGCCGGCAAAGGCCCCGGTGGCAGCAAGCCCCGGCTGCTGCGCGGTCACGACACCATCACCGCGCTCGCCTGGCAGCCCGCGACCGGCGCCGGCCTGGCCACCTGCGGCGCCGACGCCACCGCCGCGCTGTGGTGCGTCACCGCCGC
>NZ_CDWRCL010000179.1:0-8653 GCF_977927575.1 Frankia sp. CcCS3 | reverse complement strand
GCCCTAGATCAGCCCACCCAGCTGTCGTAGAACAGCGGGAAGGCGTCCGCGTCGAAGGTGATGTCGTGGACCTTCGACGCCGTGCCGACAGTCCGGGTGAACACGTAGACCGGCAGGGTGTACGCGTGGTCGATCACATATTTCTGCACCTGCCCGTAGGCCTTCTTGCGGGCGGCGAGATCCGTCGTGCCGGCGCTGGTCGCGAGCCATTCGTCGACCTCCGGCACCGCGATCCCGGAACTGTTCGCCCCGCCCTGGGTGAACGTCAGATTCGAGGCGAACAGCGTACGGAGCAGGTCGGGGTCGGACTTGCCCCAGCTGTAGGCGATCAGGTCGTAGCCGCCGGCGTTGCGCTGGGTGGTGTAGGCGCCCGAGTCCATCGAGTAGAGCTTGGTGGCGATGCCGACCTTCTTCAGGTCGGCCTGTACCGCCTGGCTGACGATGTCGCGCTGCTCGCGGTTGAAGGCGCCGACGTAGGGCCAGTCGAGGACGAGACGCGCGCCGTTCTTCGTGCGGTAGCCGTCGGCGTCGCGGCCGGTGTAGCCGGCCTCGTCGAGCAGCTTGTTCGCCGCGGCGACGTCATGGGGGAAGGCCTTCTCGAGGCTGGGATCGTAGGCGATGTTCTTTGGCGTCAGGGTGCTCCACGCGCGGGCGTACTGGCCGGCGTAGACCGTCTTCACGATCGTGTCGACGTCGACGGCGCGCTGGACGGCCTTGCGGACCCGCTCGTCGGAGAACGGCGCACGCCTGGTGTTGAAGTAGATCGAGTAGTTGGCGTTCTGCGGAATCACCTTGAGCAGCCGCAGGGAGTTATCGCCCTCGAGCGCGGCGACGTTCTGCGCCGGCACGCCGTCGGCGGCGTCGATCTCCCCACTGCGCAGCGCGCTCACCCTCGTCGCGTCCTCGGGCAGGAAGCGGATGGCCAGCTTGTCGAGGTAGGCGGCGCCGGTGTGCTTCGCGCCGCCGGGGGCCGAGGTGTAGCCGTCATTGCGGGTGAACTCGGCGACCGATCCCTTCACATAGCGGGTGAAGCGAAACGGCCCGGTACCCACCGAGTTCGGCCCGCCCGAGCAGAGGGTGTCCGGCGCTTCGGCGATCTTCTTCGGCGACTCGATGCCGAGGTAGGCCGTGGCGGCCGCGGCGAGGAATGCCGCGTACGGCTTGGAGAAGGTGACCTTGGCCGTGCGCGGGTCGACGACCTCGGTGCCGACGTAGGGGCCGAGCAGCGCCACCGCGTACTGCGACTTCGTTGACTTCGCCGCGATGTGGTCGAAGTTCGCCTTCACCGCCGCCGCGTCGAACGGTGTGCCGTCGTGGAACGTCACGCCGTCCTTGAGCTTGAAGGTGAACGTCTTCGCGTCGGCGGAGACCGTCCACGACGTGGCCAGCCACGGGCCGACCCCGCCGCCCGGCTGCTGCGCCACGAGCGAGTCGAACACACCCCGCTGGATGACAGCGGTGACGTCGGCCGGGCTGACGTGCGGGTCGAGGCAGTCGCCCTCGGTGGCCACCGCGAAGGTGAGCGTGCCGCCCCGGTGCGGTGTTCCGCCCGCCCCGTTCGCGCTGGTGGAGCCGGCGGGTGCCGGATCGGACGCGCAGGCGCCGAGCATGGCGGCGGCCGCGACGGCCGCGACGCGGACGGCGGGGTGGAATCGGGGACGTGGGCGTTTCATGGATGCTCCAGATAGGGCGGACGCGACGATGGCCTCACCAGGTCATGCGGCCCGGCGGCCGAGGGGCACGCGGAGCCGCAACCGGCGGCCCGGGCGCGTGCCGTACGGGCACGGACCAGCACGAACGGGGAGGTAGTCGCCGATGGTGCTACTGCCGTACCAGTCCAGACAGGCAGCGGTTCATCCTGTTATCGCGGCTCATAGGCATCGGGCCGCAAGCCCGTGCGCATCGCCCGTAGGCCCACCCGCACGTGCCGCGCGCCCCGCCCGGCGTCGCGCATGTCCGTCCGGCGGTGCGCCACGCCACCTCGGTGGAGCCGTCAACGGGGATGAGCGACGAGGTGGCGGTCCACCAGGGTGAAGCCGAAGGAGGGCGGTGGGGCCGCGCCGAACCGGCGCAGGGCACCCGCCATCGTGTCGATCTCGTCCCGCCAGGCCGTCGCGGCCAGGGCGGAGGTGTCCGGATCCGAGGTGTCCAGGGCGGAGGTGTAGAGGCCCAGACAGGTGCGGACGTGCTCGAAGAAGGCGGTTAGGACCCGGGCCGTGACGTGCGCGCGGACGTCCCGCTCGTCGGCACCCCGGTCAATGGCCTCGATCGCCGCCGCGGCGAGGATCGCCGTGCGGACGGCGTGCGCGACCCCCGAGCCGCTGAGCGGGTCGAACCGGGCGGCGGTGCCTCCCACCGCGAACCACCCCGGCCCGCAGGGCGGTTGCAGGAACCGGGGCGCCGCGGGCACGACCACGACGGTCTCGGGCAGCGCCGTCAATCGTGCTCCCAGCGCCGTCTCGGCGAGAAGCCGATGAAGCAGCGGCACGGGACGGGCGACGGGCCCGGGGACCATCGCCTGCACCAACGCCTGCCGCTCGCCGATCGGCGCCAGGAAGACCCATGCCGACCCGGCGGCCACCAGCCGGCTCGTGGCGGTGGGCTCGGCCGGCGCGAGCCGCACCTCGGCGCTGATCATGTTTCGGCGTCCGAGCTCGACGGGTCGGGCCGGTCGGCCCGGTGGAGGCGCAGCGGCGGTGACCAGCCACGCGGCAGGCGGCGACGCGAGGCCATCCGGGGTGAACCGGACCAGGTCCGGGTGCGCCTCGGCGAGCCGTGCGCCCAGCCGGCGGACCAGCACGCTGCCGTCGACCGCCAGGCTGGGCTGCTCCAGCCGCCGCGTCGTGGCCGACCCGCCCCACCGGACGTGCCGGTGCCGAATCGGCCAGGCGTCCTCGAACAGGCCGGCGCCGCCGTCCCAGACGTCCCAGACGTCCCGGAGCACGGCAACGGTCAGCTCGTTGAGCACCAGCCAGCGCGGACGCGCACCGCCGGTATCCGGCGCCCGCTCACGGGCATCCGGTTGCCATCCGGTCACCCGGACGGGCCGTCCCTGGGCGGCGAGCAGGTACGCGCAGGTCAGGCCGGCCAACCCAGCCCCGGCGACGACGACCTCGGTCATTCCTCCGTCCGGGAGCCGCCCGGCTCCCCGTCCCTTGCGGAGGCCGTTGCGGAGGCCGGCGCGGTGCCGGCGGTTAGGAGCTCGGCGAGCAGGGCCTCGTGCGCCGCCCCGTGCTGGAGCACGAGTCGACGCTCCGCCGAGCCGCCCAGCTCGGCAACGGTCTCCTGCGCCCGCCGGAGCCCGGCGGCGTGGTCGGCGACCGGAATGGGCAGGGTGACCGGACCGGGCAGGGCGAAGCGCGGCTGCACGCCGCGCAGGTGGTTCGTCTCGTGCAGGCTGAACATCGCCCGACGGGCCTGCTCGAGCAGCTGCCCGCCGGCCCGGCCCCCCAGGGCGAAGGTCGCCTGCAGGGCGCTGAGCAGCAGAGCGTAGTTCTGGTCGCTGAGATCCGCCAGACCGCCGGTGAGCGCGTCGACCGGATCCGGCCGCATCGTGCGCAGATAGCTCTCCGGCGCGAGCCCGGCGAGGTGATTCTTGACCGTGCCGAACCGGCGGAAGTGCTCACCCCCCTCGTCGATGATGAGCTTGACGAGGTGGACGAGCCGGTCCCGCTCGGGGAAGAGGTCGGGCCGTCCATCGATCGTGCGCAGCAGCCGCACGTACATCCCGTCGATGCCCGACGCCGTTCCCTGGCTCGGCCGTTCGACCTCGATGAACCAGTCCAGCTGTGCCGGGGTCAACGGCTGGAGCTGGAACGGCCGGTCGAGCTGGCGGTGGATGCGCTCGGCCCGGCCGACGTTCGGGGGCAGGCCGAGCAGGGTGAGCGCCTCGTTGACCCAGCGCAGGTGCCGCATCTCGTCGACCGCGATGGAGAACACCTCGGTGGCCGCGGCATGCACGCGGCGGGTGTGCTCGTCGGCGTCGTCGGGCAGTAGCCGGGGCGCGTCGAGCGAGTAGTGGGCGAACAGGTACTCCACCGACAGGGCATGTTCGACGGTGGCCAGGTAGTTCAGCTCGGCGAGCACCTCGTCCCGGGTCAGCTCGTCGGTAGCCGGCTCCGGGGGCGGCGGCGGCGCGCCCCCGCCGGTCTTCCGGCCGTCCAGCACGACGGCCAGGTCGTTCCAGGCAGGGAGCATCTCGGGGTAGTCCAGTTCCAGCTCCCGGCGGCCGACCTCGGTCGCCAGGTCGGCGGGCGGCGGAACGCTGGTGCGATCGCGCCGCTGGAAGTTGACGTAGGGGACCTGCCCGTCCGCGCTGGTGACGACGTCGGGTTTGGACGCCGCCCAGTAGAAGCAGCCGCAGTCCCGGAAGTCATACTGCCACGGCGCGCACAGGCTGCGGGTCAGCTCCCCGGGCAGGTAAACGTCGGGGTCGATGACACCGTCGGGGTCGAGGTAACGGGCCCGGTCGGCGACCAGGACCGCCAGCACCGTGCCGTCCGGATCCCGCTGCACGACGCTGCGGTCACCGCGACGGAATCCGTTGAGCGTGCCGTTCACGACGTCGGCGCCGGGCGAGGAGATCCCCGGCGGCGGGCCAAGCAGGATCGCGATCCGACCCGGCATCAGGTCGTGCACCAGCCGCCAGACGTCCAAGCCGCCGAGGTCCGTGCAGGTGAACGTCGGTATCTCCGATTCGGCCTGGTCGACGGTCGTGCGCCCGCACACCGCCCACAGGTGCAGGGGCAGATCCGCGTCGGTCAGGCCGCGCTCGGCGGCGACACCGGTGGCGGCGACGTGGCGCAGCACGGCGCCGTCCGGACGGTGGAACTCGAAGGTCAGCCCGGGGAAGAACGCCTTGTCGAGGTTACGCTGGTCGAACTCCAGCCCCGGATAGCAGTTGTCGACGCCGCTCTCGGGACGGGTGCCGGCCGGGTTGCCGCGCACAACGTGGTCCGCCCGCGCTGTCAGGTTACGGGGGAAGATCTTCCCGGCCGGTGGCCCGGGCACGGGCACGGGATCCGCCATGTTTCAGCCCCTTCCTCGAGCGACGCACCTCGCCGGGCGACGCATCCTCATCGAGTTCATCGAGCAACGCCTCATCACCGGGCGGCGCACCATCACCGGGCGACGGTGGTCGGGTCACTGCCGCTGCCGCCGTACATCGCCGACGCCGGCGGTCGCCCGTCGAAAAAATCGGGACGCGCCGCGGACAGCTCGACGTACGCCCGCAGGCAGAAGGCGAGCCAGCCACGGATGTAGTCGCAGCCGGGCCGCCCGCGCCGGGTGACCTCGTGATAGCAGCCGCCCCCGCACAGATACCGGGCCCAGCACGAGCGGCACGGGCTCATCCGGTCGACGTGGCTACGGGCGAGGTGACCCGCCCGGGCCGCGTCGTCCGGGCCGGCCGCCACCGACCCCATGGCGAAGTCGGGGTCGTCGACGAGCCGGTGGCAGGCGAACAGGTCGCCGTTCGCGGCGGCGCTGAGGTACCCCGCGCCCGCCCCGCACGGGTAGGGGCGATGGCTGCCGCGGTGAATCTGCTGCATGGCGGTCTCGAAGTTGCCGAACGGGTACCGGCGACCGGCGGCCAGCTCGCGCAGCGCCACCTCGCCGCACTCGACCATCTGCCGCAGGAACTCGTCGAAGGCCGGGCGGGTGAACTCGAGCGCCGGGTCCGGCGACGCGACGACCGCGGCGAACCCGACCTCGTCGAACCCGAGGCCGATCACATGGTCGAGGACGTCGCGCAGCCGGCCGCTCGCCGGGGTGACGGTGATCCGGGCGGCGAGGTGGCGCGGGCGCCCGTGGCGGGCCAGCAGGTCGAGCCCGGCCCGCACCCGGTCGTAGGCACTGGCCCCGCCGGCCCCGCCAGGCAGCCGCCGCAGCGCGTCGTTGCGGTCCCGGTCGCCGTCGATGCTCACCGAGACGGCGAAGGGATACTCGGCGAAGAGGCGGGCGTCCTCGGGACGCAGCACGGTCAGGTTCGTGGTCAGGGAGAACCGCACCCGCCGCCCGGCGGCCGCGGCCACCCGCGCCGCGTAGACGGTGACCTCATGGACGAGGTCCGCGGCGAGCAGCGGCTCGCCGCCCATGAACCCCACGACGACGTCGGCGCCCGGCCGCGACTCGGCGAGGAGGCGGTCGACCGCCGCGAAGGCGACCCCGCGCGGCATCGCCCGGGCCGCACCGCCGAACCGCCCCTCGTCGGCGTAGCAGTAGGCGCACGACATGTTGCACGCCTGCATGACGTTCAGCGACAGGGCGGACAGCCGTGGCGGGTCGATCGGACGCCCGTCGATGCGCCGGGGCGTGGACGGCTCCAGCCCCAGGTCGGCGCGCAGTCCGGGATCGAGCTCGATCGCCCCGCCCGAGCCCAGCCAGGTCTCCACTCGCCGCGCGACGTCCTCGGGCAGGTCGTAGACCCGACTGCCGTCCGTCACGAACAGGTGCGCACCCCGTGTGCTGCGGAACAGGCGGACCTCGGCGGCGGGATCCGGCGCGCCGCCCGAGACGGCGGCCCGCTCTCCTTCCGCCGGCCGCTCTCCTTCCGCCGGCCGCGGTTCCCAGCCCGGCGGGCGGCGACCGATCTGCAGCAGGACCGTCACGTGCCGGACTCGATGTCCCGCCGCAGCGCGGCGCTCCAGGCGAGAAGAAGATCGTACTGCCGCCGGGTGATGTGCATCGGATGGCGGTCGGAGCCGCGCATCAGCGCCGGCATGCGACGGTCGTAGTAACGCTCCCTGGTCGCCGGCTCGCGCACGACCGCGGGGAGCAGCTCGGGCCGCTCCCGCAACAGGTCCTCGAGCACCTCCAGCGCCAGGAACCGGCGGTGGCGCGCCCGGCCCGCCTCGGTCAGCGGAAGCGGGTGGCCGGTCACCGGCTCGGCCGCCGGGAACGCCAGGTCCCGGACCGACTCGACCGGCTCCCGCCGGCTCCGCGCGATCGCGGCGTTCTCGAACCGGGCCCGGTCGTTCTGGGCGTCGATGTTGACCGCGCCGACCGTCTCGAAGATCCGCTCGAACAGGTCGCGGACCTCCAGCGTGGTGCGGGCCGCGTCCGCCACGTAGGCGGGCTCGCGGACGTCGGCGCGCCGGACCCGGTCGGTCAGGCCGTCCGCGGCCGAGGTGAACGGCCGCCGGTCGGGTGCGAAGTCCGGCGGCCCGACGACGATCCGGGCCGTCGCGGTGAGTCCCCCCGGCAGGACGACCCGCACCGTGCCGTCGCAGACGTCGTCGACGAGCCCGAGGCTGGCGCTGTTCTCGGCGCCCGGGTTGGTGCGCGGGTCGTCGCCGGTCAGCGCGAAGCCGCTCCACGTCGACTGCGGGTTGAGGATGAGCCGGTCCGCGGGCAGGACGTAGACGCTCGTTTGCGCCGGGAGGTCCGTCGGGCCGTACACCGCGCCGACGGCCGGGGTGAACCGCAGCCGCAGCTCCGGCAGCTCGGTGTTCGGCCGGGTCAGCTGCACGCTGCCCAGCGGGACGCGGCTGCCGACGGGCACCAGCGGCGTCGCGGCGCCCTCGGGGGAGCGCCCGTCGAGCGGGCGCCGCCCGGTGTCGTCGCCGGCGATGCTCACCTTCGCGGCGATCCGGTCGTCGTCGACCTGCGTGTAGTGATGCGGCTTGAGGTTGGCGACCTCCACCTCCCACCGCACCTGGGAGAGGCTGAGACCGAAGGCCGCCAGGACATCGGGGGTGATCGGCCCCTCGTGCGTCACCCCGTCGGTCGTCCACGCGCCGTGCAGCTCGAAGAACGGGCACACCGGGCGGAATCCCGCGGCGTCCTTGAACGTCACCGTCGCCGGCAGCCGGGTGGTGACCGTCCCGTCCTCGGCGACATCGAGGGTCTCGGCCGGCTGGACGATCGTGCGCCCGGTGCCCCGCGGCGACAGGTCGTTGGGGCCCAGACGTAGTTGTCACAGGGGGTAGGCGACGGGCCCAACCGCCCGTAGGCAAGCGGCGGGTACAGCCACAATTGGTCGATCATCCAGATCTCCTGTTCTCCCGCACCCGCCAGGATGGCCGACGCCCCGAGGAAACGCCGGTCACCCGTGGATTCCCGCGTCATACCATGCGGGAATCCACCACCGTCGATCGCCGGCGTTCACCGGTATTTCCGTCGAACCCGACGGCGCGCCGTGCCTGTTTCATCCCAAACGTCATCGCGTCCCAAACGTCGCCTCCCCCGAACGTCGCCGCCAAGCCGGGTGACCGATCCGGGCGACGGCTCGACGGTGATACGGCGAAACCGTTCGCCGTTATATCTATCACACCGGGTCCGTCATCTACCATCCTGAACCCGCCGCCGCGCGGTGAACTGTCGGACCCGAGACAACGCCGGATTCCGGCCGCCACCGGTCTTCCCGCCGGGCGAGGATCAACCGCTGGGCCAGCCGCCGACCAGACCGGGAGACGCAAGCGACAGTCGCGTCCGGGCCCCCGTCAATCCCGACGACTTCGACATAGAACACCGGGCTCGGCGCGATGCACCTCACCCATCCCAGCAAACTCACTACCCATTCCAGCAAACTCACTACCCCATCCCAGCAACTCGCCGCAGGCCGGGCCGCCGGTCGCGGTCAGGCCGAGAGCCGCTGCCGCGCGGCGGGGCCCGGGCGCCGCGCCTCGCCCGGCGTCTCGCCCGGCGTCTCGGC
>NZ_CDWRCL010000178.1:0-8689 GCF_977927575.1 Frankia sp. CcCS3 | reverse complement strand
TTCCCGCGTCGGGGCCGTGGCCGGTATCGCTACGCTCGATTCTGCCGCGCCGCCAGGAGTGCGTGAACCTCGCCGTCCCGGTCTGCGTCTCCTCCTCGCACGTCGCCTGGTGCTCCCTGCGGATGGAACCAGTGTTCATGATGCTCGGCCAGACGGCGGCGATCGCGGCCGGAAGCGGGATTCGCCAGGGCGTCGCCGTTCAGGACGTCTCTTACTCCGACATCCGCGCCGCGTTGCAGCGGGTGCGCGTTCCACTGCCGGCTGCCGAGGGGTGACGCCGTGCTGGCCCGTGTCGTGTCCCGCACTGACACATGACTGATACATGACTGATGCGCGCGAAAAGGGAAGTCGAAGGACTTCTACGTCCTCCGGCGCACGGTGTTCGCCTTGTTGCGCCGCGAGGGGGCGTCCTGATCCACCGGCGTGAGCGGCTTCACCGACGTGGGCGGCGTCATCCCGCAACGCCCGAGCCGTGGCCTATGGTGCCGTCGTGACACCGTCCTCGAGCCCGGAGCCGCCCTCCCTACCGCTTGCTGAGGAGGATGGCGCCGCGCCTTCTTCTGACGACACGCCCGTGGGACGCTCTGCGGGTTCCGACCCCGCACCTGTCGGTGCCCAGCCACCGACCACCGGCCGCGAGCGCCGCATCCCGCCGCCGGAGCAGTTCCGTGGGCCAGTCATTGCCCGGCGTGGCCAGGTGGAGCACTCCACCACGGATCAGCGCCTGCTCGACACCCGCAGCCCCTCGGGGTTCGTCCATTCCGACCCGTGGCGGGTCATGCGGATCCAGAGCGAGTTCGTCGAGGGTTTCGGCCTGCTCGCCGAACTGCCACGGGCGGTGACCGTCTTCGGCTCGGCCCGGATTCCCCCGGACAGCCCGTTCTACGAGCAGGGCCGGCTGCTCGGCGCCGCGCTCGCCGAGGCCGGCTTCGCGGTGATCACCGGCGGGGGGCCGGGCGCGATGGAGGCGGTGAACCGTGGGGCCCAGGAGGCCGGCGGCCTGTCGGTGGGCCTCGGTATTGAGCTTCCCTACGAGCAGCGGCTCAACGACTGGGTCGACCTCGGCGTCAGTTTCCGCTACTTCTTCGTCCGCAAGACGATGTTCGTGAAGTACGCCGAGGCGTTCGTGATCCTCCCCGGTGGGTTCGGCACGCTCGACGAGCTGTTCGAGGCGCTGACTCTGGTCCAGACCGGCAAGGTCACCCGGTTCCCAGTGGTGCTGATCGGCTCCGAGTACTGGTCGGGACTCGTCGACTGGATGCGGACGACCCTGCTGCCCGCCGGCCTGGTCCAGGAGCGGGACCTGCAGATCCTCTCGATCACCGACGGCATCCACGAGGCCGTGCGCATCATCCTGGAGGGAACCGCCGGGCACACCCGGCCCGCAGGTATGGATATTCCGTGAACATCTGCGTGTACTGCGCCTCCTCCGAGCTGATCGACCCCTCGTACGTCCTGCTGGCGGCCCAGACCGGCACCGAGCTTGCCCGGCGCGGCCACACCCTGGTCTCCGGCGGAGGCTCGGTGTCGTGCATGGGGGCGATCGCCCGGGCGGCGCGGGCCGGCGGAAGTTACACGGTCGGCGTGATCCCGCGGGCGCTGGTCGCGATGGAGGTCCGAGACCTGGACGCGGACGAGATCATCGTCACGGAGACCATGCGGGAGCGTAAGGCGCTCATGGACGCGCGCTCGGACGCCTTCCTGGCTCTGCCCGGGGGCCTGGGCACCCTTGAGGAGCTGCTTGAGGTCTGGGTCGCCGGGGTCCTGCGCATGCACACCAAGCCCGTGGTGGTCCTCGACCCCGACGGGGTCTTTGCCCACCTGCGGATCCTCGTCGACGAGATGGTCGACCGCGGGTTCGTCCGCCCGCGCGCCCGGGACACCCTCTGCTGGGCGACCGGCATCGGCGAGGCGGTGGACTTCCTGGAGGCGGGTGTGACAGAGGCGACCGTCACCTCGCCCCCGCCCCCGACCCTGCGGGAGATCGTCGAGGGCGACTGAGCCCGTTCCTGTTCCTTGCCTATCCAGAGGGTTTCGTGTCCGAAAAATCCCTCTGGATAGGCGAGCTGGCTGGGTAGGCGAGGGCGGTCCTCAGGCGAGGCCGCGGCGGGCGACGGCGAGGTCGACGTCGCCCCGGATCGCCGCGACCATCCGCAGCGTCCGCCACGTCGCCGCCACCTGGTGCGCCCGGAAGACCCGGGCCCCGAGCCAGGCGCTGACCGCGGTCGCGGCCAGCGTGCCCTCCAGGCGTTCGTCGATGCCGGTGTCCAGGGTCTCCCCGACGAAGTCCTTGTTCGACAGCGCGACGAGCACCGGCCACCCGGTGGCGACCAGTTCCGGCAGCCGGCGGGTGGCCTCGAGGGAGTGGCGGCTGTTCTTGCCGAAGTCGTGCCCGGGATCGACGAGGATCGCATCCGGCCGGACCCCGAGCGACACCGCCCGCTCGGCGAGCCCCACCGTGGTGGCGACGATGTCGGCGACCACGTCGTCGTAGACCATCCGGTGCGGCCGGGTGCGCGGCGGCAGATGGCCGGCGTGGGTGCAGACCAGACCGGCGTCGAACTCGGCCGCGACCTCGGCGAGCGCCGGGTCCACCCCGCCCCAGGCATCGTTGAGCAGGTCGGCGCCCTCACCCGCGACGACCCGTCCGACCTGCGCGCGCCAGGTGTCGACGCTGATGACCAGCCGGGGGTGGCGGGCCCGGACCTCGGCGACGAAGCCACCCACGCGGCGCAGCTCCTCGGTCGCACTCACCTCGCCGCCGGGCGCGGCCTTCACCCCGCCGATGTCGATGATCCCCGCCCCCTCGTCGACCGCACGGTCGACCGCAGCCAACGCCTCGGCCGCACCGTACGTCGCCCCGCGGTCGAAGAAGGAGTCCGGGGTGCGGTTGACGATCGCCATCACGATCAGCTCGGTCGGCTCGAAGGTCCGCGGACCCAGTCGTAGCGGATCCCGCCGTAGCGGGGCCGGGTGGGCAGCGTCGGCATGCACCGGGCCAGCCTGCCAGAATCACCGCGATCGGCGGGCCGTGGCACGATCGGATGCGTGGTGCTCGTCATCGAAATTGTGATCGTGGCCGCCGTCGTCTTCGCGGTGGCCGCGCTGGCCGTCGGTCGCTTCGATTGGCTCGCCCCGGCGCCGCCGGACGGCGCTCCCACCGGACTACCTGTCGGTACGGTAACAGCCGGCGACATTGCCCGCACGCGGTTCGGGATGGCGCTGCGTGGTTACCGGATGGCCGAGGTTGACGCCGTCCTGCTTCGGCTGGCCGACGAGCTGGCCTGGCGGGACGAGGAGCTGGCCCGGCGGGACGAGGAGCTGGTCCGGCTGGCCGCGTTCGCGCGCGTCGACACCGCGCCATCGCCGGACGGGCATCGGGTTACTCGCTCGCCACAGATCGACGAGTGATCGCCGCCGACTGTCCGTGGCATCCGCCGACTGTCTGTGGCATCCGCCGACTGTCTGTGGCATTACAATCGACTGTTGGTAGCCGGTCGATCTGGCCTACGCAGGGACACGTACAGGCGCCGCCGTCAACATCGACGCCCACCTCTCGATGTTGCGGCGGGCGACTGTTGTGATGCCGCGCAGAGACGTGTTTCGGTTTGCGGTCCGGTCTACGGGATAATCGTCGTCAGATGCAGGTCCGACGGCAGGAAGAGGTGCACCGATGGCGGCCATGAAGCCGCGGACGGGTGACGGTCCGCTCGAGGTGACCAAGGAGGGGCGCGGCATCGTCATGCGTGTCCCGCTGGAGGGGGGCGGTCGGCTCGTCGTGGAACTCACCGCCGACGAGGCGAGTGCGCTGGGGGATGCCCTGAAGACCGCGGTCGGTTAACCGTCCGTGTGTCCGTCCGTGTGCGCTGTCCTCGCGCCTGTCCCGCGGCAGCCGGGTCCCGTCGTGGTCCGGCGGTCCCGGCGAGAAGGCCGGCATGAGCATCGTTGATTCCGCGCCAGGCCCGGCGATCGACGGGCTCATCAGGCTTCCTCTCAGCGTCACCCTACGGTCCGCCACCGCCACCGCCACCGCCACCGCCGCCGGCGTCGAGCCCGCGACCGTCGCCCTGGTCCTCGCGTCGTCCGAGAACGGACCCGTGTTCGATGAGACTGCCCGCGGCGTCGGCGCCGATCTAGGACTGGATCTCGCGCTGCTGGTCGAGTCCGAGTCCCTGCGCGGTGATGCGGGTTCGGTGCTGGTGGTGCCGTTGGCCCGGACGGCTCGGCCGACCCGGCTGCTCGTGGTCGGCATCGGCGCCGGTCAACCGGGTGACTGGCGGGCCGCGGGCGCCGCGCTCGCCCGCCGCGCCGGGGCACCGGACCGGCTCGCGGTGGTGGCGGAGCCCGGCGATCCGGGCCTGAGGGCCTTCACCGAAGGTCTGGCGCTAGGCGCCTACCGGGCTGCTGGAGTGCCCGACCCGGCTGGCGGAGTGCCCGACCCGGCCGGCCGGCCCGGGCCGGAGAACGGCGTGCCCGGCGACGTCATCGTGCTCACCGGTCGGGCGGACGAGCCTGGGGCGGCGGCCGCGGTCGACGCCGCGCGGGCGGTGGCCACCGGGGTATACATCGCCCGCGATCTGGTCAACATGCCGAGTCTGGTGAAGTCACCCGCGTGGCTGGCGAACCGTGCCGTGCGCATCGCCGCGTCGGCGGGTCTCGACGCGACCCTGCTCGGCCCCGACGATCTTCCGGCGCAGGGCTTCGGGGGGTTGTGCGCCGTCGGTGAGGGTTCCCCTCGGCCGCCCTACCTGGTCAAACTCGAATATCACGGGCCACCGCGGACTTCTGGCGAGGCCGGGTTGGCGGGATCCACCGGGTCAGCGGGGCCGGATGGTTCGTCGGCGGGCCGCTTCACCGATGGTCACCGGGTCCTGGTCGGGAAGGGAATCACCTTCGACTCGGGTGGGCTCTCCCTGAAGCCGGCCGTCCCGATGGCCGGCATGAAGACTGATATGGCGGGCGCGGCGGCGGTGCTCGGGGCGATGACCGCGTTGCCGGCGTTGAACGTGCCCGGGCGCGTCACCGGTCTGCTCTGCCTGGCGGAGAACATGATCGGTGCGACTGCCATGCGTCCCGGCGACGTCATCACCTGCTGGGGCGGGACCACGGTGGAGGTACTGAACACCGACGCCGAGGGTCGCCTGGTGCTGGCGGACGGCCTCGCCTACGCCGCGGGCGCGCTCGACGCGGATGTCATCGTCGACCTCGCCACGCTGACCGGAGCGATCGCCGTGGCGCTCGGCCGGCGCACCGCCGGGCTGTTCAGCTCGGACGACCAGTTGGCGGCGGCGCTGTCCGCCGCGGCGGACAGCGCCGGGGAACGGGTGTGGCGGCTGCCGTTGGTGGAGGAGTACCGGGCGGCGATCGACTCGCCGGTGGCGGACCTCGCCAACATCGGCCGGGCGCTGGACGTCGGGGGCGGTTCCATCACCGCGGCGCTGTTCCTGCGGGAGTTCGCGGGCCGGCGGCCCTGGGCGCATCTGGACATCGCGGGCACCGCACGGTCGGACGCCGACGACGGCGAGATCAGCCGGGGCGGCACCGGGTGGGGGGTGCGTACCCTGCTGACCTGGCTGTCGGGTGGGCCGTCCCAGGCACCGGCGGCCTGAGTAGAACCCCGGAACCCCGGAACCCCCAGACGTGTCCCGGGTACCCCTGGGTGTTGCCGGGCCGCGAAGGGGAGGTCAGGCCGCGAGACGCAGGAGCACGGCCTCGTATCCCCGGGCGATGTCCTCGGAGAGGACCAGGGAGACCCGGAGCACCACGGTGCGCTGGACGAAGACGTACTCGGTGACGAGCGGGTTGTCGGCGGTGACGGTGAGGAGCTTCGTCGCCCGCCGCTGCGCGCTCTCCGCGTCCGCGAAGACCTCGATCGCGCCGCCGCGCTCGATCGCGTCCGCGGGGCTCCCGGAGACCTCGTTGACGCCCACTCGCGGATCGCTGAAGGCGATTCTGCTGGTGTAGCCGTTCGCCCGGCCCAGGAGACGATCGGGGTCGCTGGCCGCGGTGTAGACGACGGTGGTGTGCAGCGGCAGGCCCGCGCCGGCCAGCCGGATCGCCACCTGCTCGGCGGTAAGGCCGGCGAGGCCGCCTCCCGCGGCCGACGGGGTGGGTACGGCCGTCGGGGAGGGGGTGGCGCCCGGTACGGCCGGGTGGGCGGAGCGCGCGCCGTGCGCCGGCCCCACCAGGCGCTTCAGCGTGTAACCGGCAATCCCGGCCAGGACCGCCACGACGAGGACGAACGTGATGTAGGGCAGCAGGCTCTCACGTGGGGCGGGCGGCGGCTCGGCGCGGCTGTCATAGGCGTCCCTGGCCCGGCTGTCATAGGCGTCGAAGTCGCCGTAGTTGCCGTGGTCGCCGTCGTAGACGTCATAGCGCCGGTACTCCTGTGCGGCCGGTGCCATTTACTCCCCAAGGCGTAGGAATGTCACGCTTAAGCGCACCTTACGCGTCCACCGAGGAGCCACCGGGTACCGGCACGATCAGCTGGCCCCGATCGTGTTACCGCGGACCGGTCACCCCGACCGGGGTGCCTGGCCAGCCGGCCGGGGTGTCTGCTCAGCCGACCGGGGAGGACTTGGCGACCACGGCGACCAGGAGGCCACCGCCGGTGGTGAGGAGCATCTGGGTGAGCCGCACATCGTCACGTACAGCCGTGGCGAGTTCGCGGACCGCCACCGCCTCGGGGCCGGTGGCCTGGCCTTGAGCCAGGGCCAGCACGCTGGCGAACGCCACCACGCCGCCCGGCCGCAGCAGCCGCAGGGCCTGGGTGAGGTACTCGGTGCCCTCACGCCGGTCCGCGTCACAGAACACGAGGTCATAGGCGCCGTCGGTCAGGCGGGGGAGAACGTCGAGGGCGCGGCCGGTGATCAGCCGGCTGCGCCCCGGGGTCATCCCCGCGTCGGCGTAGGTGCGCCGAGCCAGCCGAAGGTGCTCGGCCTCGACGTCGATGGTGGTCAGGGTCCCGTCGGGCCGCATCCCGCGCAACAGCCAGGTACCGGAGACCCCGGTACCCGTGCCGATCTCGACCACCGCGCGGGCGCCCACGGCGGCGGCGAGGAAGCGCAGGACCGCGCCGGTACCCGGGCTGACCGGGACGATCCCGACCTCCTCGGCTCGGGCGCGGGCAGCGCGAAGGATCGGGTCTTCCAGCAGGAAGCCCTCTGCATAGGCGGCGGCGGACTCGAGCTCGCCGATGTCAGTGTCCGGCATGACTTCCGCAGCCTACGGGAACGGGAGACCAGGGACGCGCGTTCATCTGGTCAACGCGCATCGTGTCGAGGATCGAGGGGAGAAACGTCGGTGTCCGCAGCGGGATTCGCCGCTCCCTGGCCGGCTCGTCGGGTACGTTTGACGCGAACCGACCGAGAGGCGGCCGTGGCTGCTCAGGACCCCGGGGCGGGCTCGGACGCCGCCGGCGTCGCCGCCACCGCAGAAGCTCCTGGTTGGGTTCCTCCTTCCTGGGAAGACGTGGTCCGTGAGCACGGCAACCGGGTCTACCGCCTCGCCTACCGCCTCACCGGTAACGCCCACGACGCCGAGGACCTGACGCAGGACGTGTTCGTTCGGGTGTTCCGGTCGTTGGCGGACTACACCCCCGGCACCTTCGAGGGGTGGCTGCACCGGATCACCACCAACCTCTTCCTCGATCGCATGCGTCGCCAGCAGAAGATCCGGTTCGATGCGCTGCCCGAGGACACCGAGCGGCTGGCCGGCCGCGAGGCGAGCCCGGAGGCGGTCTACGCCGAGGCTCATCTCGACGCGGACGTCGAGGCCGCGCTCGCCGCTCTGCCGCCCGACTTCCGGGCCGCCGTCGTGCTATGCGACATCGAGCAGCTCTCCTACGAAGAGATCGCTCAGACGCTGGGCGTGAAACTGGGCACAGTGCGCAGCCGGATCTCGCGCGGTCGGGCGATGTTGCGCGCGGCGCTGGCCGATCGCGCGCCACGTACCGGTGACGGTGCCGCGTTGTCCGCCGCCGTGGCGGTCTCGGACGACGCCCTTCTCGCCGCGGAGCCCGCCGTCGGGCCGGCGGCGGAGCTCGCCGAGGCGGACGCGTCGCCGCCGGGCACGACCAGACCGCATCGGGGCCGAGGCGACGACGGGCGGCTCAGAAGCGGGGGACGGCATGGGCCTGTCGCCGCCGGGAGCAAGGGTGGTGCTCCGCGGGAGCGGCGGGCGTGACCGAGCATCTCGGCGATCGGATCTCGCCTCTCATCGACCATCAGCTCGATCATGACGCTCGCGACCGCGCGCTCGCGCATCTTGCCTGCTGCGGGGAGTGCCAGCGGGAGGTGGCGGCCCTGCGGATAGTCAAGGCACGGCTGGTCGCCCTCGATGGCCCGGATCTTCCTGGCGGCCTCGCGGTCTGGCTGCTCAGCCTGGGCGGTCCGGCCGCGGTGCCCGCGTCCTCCCCGGGTTCGCCCCAACAGCCCCAGTGGTCCCCACAGTCCCATCGCTCCCAGTTCCGTCCTGCGCCGGACAGGCGGGGCCCCACCCGTCTCGACCCGGCCAGGCGTCCCGGGGCGTTCACGGTGACAGTACCGGCCCTGCTGCCGCGTTCCGCCGAGCTCCGACAGCCCCCCTCCGATCCTCGCCCGGGCGCCGGCACTCGTCCCGCCTCGCCCAGGCTCGCCGCTCGACCGGCGCCTGGAGCCACCGGCGGGGCGGCGCGTGATCTGGGTCAGGC
>NZ_CDWRCL010000177.1:0-8694 GCF_977927575.1 Frankia sp. CcCS3 | reverse complement strand
GCCTGTATGTGCTGCGGGTGCGGGCGGTAGAGGAGGGCCGGACGTGCCGTGGGGACTACGCCGTCCCCGTCCTACGCCGGTGAGGCAGTGCTCGGCCCTCCCGGTTTTGCTGGCGTTACTTGCCGTCGTGTCACGCTGCGGGCTACGCGAAACGAACGAGGAGTTTGATAATGCCTTCCTCCTTGGTTTTCTTCAACCTGAAGGCGCATTCGACTTCGTCGAACCCGAACTCGTGGGTCGTCATCGCCAGCGCGATGTCCATGAACGTTGGCCGGGTCGGGAGGCGCCGGGTGGGGTTGGCGCTGCCCGGAGGGCGGGGTGTGTGCTGTCGGTACCGACGTGTGTGACCGGTGCCGGGAGGTGGGCGTATGGCACAGCGTGTGCGGGCGCGGTGGCACCCTGTCCGTAGCCCCGTGATCGGGGTGGGGGAAGGACTCCCGGAGAGCTGCCGCCGCGGGCTGGTGCGGTTTGTAGCGGAGGTCAAGGCAGCCCGGCCGGCCGCAGTGGCCGTGCGCTGCGGTGGCTGCGCGTCCGGCGCCGGTAACCACGCCTGGAACGTCACCACGCCTGGAACAATGAGACATCGGTGGAGGAGGACATGAACGTGAGCAACCATGAGGTGCCGTCGCTGAGCAGGCAGGTCGAGACCGCCGTCG
Organism: Frankia sp. CcCS3; assembly: GCF_977927575.1. Classification (NCBI taxonomy): domain Bacteria; kingdom Bacillati; phylum Actinomycetota; class Actinomycetes; order Frankiales; family Frankiaceae; genus Frankia; species Frankia sp. CcCS3. Next base: position 8,038 of record NZ_CDWRCL010000177.1, on the reverse strand, counting down.
CCGGTGCGATCGACCGGGCGCTGCCGGAACTCGCCGGCGCCGACCCGGTTGTCCGGGGCTCCGACCACGCGGACTTCCAGGCCAACGCGGCGCTCGCGCTCGCCCGGCGGGCCCGCCGCCGCCCCGGGGAGCTGGCGGCTGCGGTCGCTGATGCCGTGCGCGCCGATGCCGTGCGCGCCGATGCCGTGCGCGCCGACGGCGCCGCTCTGGTGGCCGACGTCACCGTCTCCGGGCCTGGCTTCCTTAACATCACCCTCGCCGATGACGCGCTGTGGCGGCAGGTCACCGCCCGCCTTGCCGCCGGGCGGCTCGGCGTCGGCGCGGCCGAGCGGGGCCGTCGTACGATCATCGACTACTCCGGGCCGAACATCGCCAAGGAGATGCACGTCGGCCACCTGCGCACCACGATCATCGGGGACTGCCTGGCCCGGGTGCTCGGCTTCCTCGGCGCGGACGTCATCCGCCAGAACCATCTCGGGGACTGGGGCACCCAGTTCGGCATGCTCATCCAGTACCTCGACGAGCATCCCGCGGCGTCCTGGCACCACGACGACCTCGCCGCCGGCGCCTCCACGGTCTCGGCCCTCGATACCCTCTACCGGGCCGCCCGGAGCACCTTCGACGCCAACCCCGCCTTCGCCGACCGGGCCCGGCGCCGGGTCGTCGCGTTGCAGGCCGGCGACGCGGCGACCGTCAGCCAGTGGCGGGACATCGTCGCCGAGTCCGAGTTCGCCTTCGGGGAGATCTATCGCCGCCTCGGCGTGCTGCTCACTAGTGAGGACTCGGTGGGCGAGTCCTTCTACAACCCCTGGCTTCCCGATGTCGTCGATGAACTCGTGCGCGCGGGTATCGCGGCCGGCAGCGACGGGGCCCTGTGCGTGTTCTCCGCCGAGGTGACCGGACCGGACGGGGAGCCCGTGCCGCTCATGGTCCGCAAGAACGACGGCGGCTACGGCTACGACACCACGGACCTCACGACGATCCGCTACCGCATCCGCGATCTCAAGGCCGACCGGCTGCTCTACGTCGTCGACGCCCGCCAGGCCCTGCACTTCCGGCTCGTTTTCGAGGCCGCCCGCCGCGCCGGCTGGCTGTCCGACGACGTCGAGGCCACCCACGTCTCCTACGGCACCGTCCTCGGCCCCGACGGCAGGCCGTTCAAGACCCGCTCCGGCGAGACCGTCAAGCTCATGGACCTGCTCGACACCGCCGTGGAACGGGCCCGCACCATCGTCGCCGAGAAGGCCCCCGGCCTCGACCCGGCCGAGCTCGACCTGATCGCCGAGCAGGCCGGTATCGGCGCCGTTAAATACGCCGACCTGTCCACCTCCCGGACCAAGGACTACACCTTCGACGTCGAACGGATGGTGTCGTTCACCGGGAACACCGGCGTGTACCTGCAGTACGCCCACACCCGGATCCAGTCGATCCTCCGCAAGGCCGGCGACATCCCGGACACTCCGAACATCCCGGATGCCCCGGACACCCTGGTCGAGGTGGACCCCACCCTGACGCCGCATCCCGCCGAACGGGCGCTCGTCCTCACCCTCGACGCCTTCGGTGACACGCTCGTCGACGTCAGCCGCGCCCTCGAACCCCACCGGCTCTGCGGCTATCTCTACGATCTCGCCAAGGCCTACACCGACTTCTACGAGGCCTGCCCGGTGCTGTCCGCTCCGGGCTCCCTGCGCGCCAACCGCATCGCCCTGTGCCGGCTCACCGCCCGCACCCTGCGCCAAGGGCTCGACCTGCTCGGCATCGCCGCGCCTGACCGAATGTAGGCCCGGCCGGCGGGTCCAGGTTAAGCTGGTATCCACGCGGATGTGCATGGTGTGCCGGGAAGTCTGGTCGGCGATGTCCGATTCGACCCCTGATGCTGGGAGACCGCCTTGGGCCCGCCGCCACCTCACAGTCCATGGTTTCACCGCAGTTTCTGGTTTCACCGGGACTCCCGGTTTCGCCGTGGTTTCCGGCTTTTCGGCCGTGGTTCGCGGGCGGAGACTCAGCGGGTCGCCGCCATCCTGCGCGGTGAGATGATCGGCGGGGCGCTCCTGCTCGCCGCCGCCGTGCTCGCGCTCGCACTCGCCAACTCGCCCTGGTCCGACGCCTACCGATCGCTGCTGGCCGTCCGGGTTGGTCCCGCCGCCCTCCACCTTGATCTGACGCTGGCGGAGTGGACCGCCGACGGACTGTTGGCGATCTTCTTTTTCGTCGCCGGGCTGGAACTCAAACGGGAGTTCGTCGCCGGTGACCTGCGTGATCCGCGCCGCGCCGCGGTCCCGGTGCTCGCCGCCTTCGGCGGTGTCGTCGTCCCGGCCGTCCTGTACACGTTGGTGAACCTGGGCAGCGGCGCGCTGCGGGGCTGGGCCATCCCGACGGCGACCGACATCGCCTTCGCGCTGTCGGTACTGGCGGTCATCGGCCGACACCTGCCGATCGCGTTGCGGACCTTCCTGCTCACGCTCGCGGTGGTCGACGATCTGGTGGCCATCGTCATTATCGCCGTCTCCTACACCGAGCGGCTGTCGGTCGAGCCCCTGGTCGGCGCGCTCGTGCCGTTGGCGGCGTTCACCGTGCTGGTGCAGCGGCGGGTGCGGTCGTGGTGGCTGCTGCTGCCGCCGGCGCTGGCGACCTGGGCGCTGGTGCACGCCTCCGGCGTGCACTCCACCGTCGCCGGGGTGCTGTTGGGCTTTGCGGTGCCGGTGCTGCGCAGCGAGCGGGGCCGTGCTCCCGAGACGGACCGAGGCCTAGCCGAGCACTTCGAACACCGCTGGCGTCCGATTTCGGCCGGTATCGCCGTGCCGATGTTCGCCTTCTGCTCTGCCGGGGTGACGGTGGGCGGTCTCGACGGTCTAGCCGAGGCGTTGAGTGACCGGGCGGCCGTGGGCGTGATCCTCGGCCTGGTCGTCGGCAAGACGGTCGGGATCCTCGCCGCGACCTGGCTGGTGGCGCGCTTCACGGGGGCGAGCCTGGACGCTGGGCTGGCCTGGCTCGATGTGGTGGGCCTGGCGATCCTGAGCGGCATCGGGTTCACCGTCTCCCTGCTCATCGGGGAGCTGGCGTTCGGGAGCGATTCCCCTCGTAGCGATCACGTCAGGATCGCCGTGCTGGCCGGCTCCCTGATCGCCGCTCTGTTGGCGGCCGTGCTGCTGCGCCTGCGTAACCAGGCTTACGCTCAGCTGGAGCGGACCGAGACCGCCGACCTAGACCGGAACGGGATCCCGGATGGCTACGAGGGGGTGGAAAAGGACGGCTACGGGAAGGTGGACGAGGCGGAGACCGACCGTGTCGACTGACGACACGACTGGCACGTTCACGCCGACCCGCAGGCCGAAGGAAGTCCCCTCCCCGGTCGCGGCCTCGACGAGGAGGTTGCCCCAGGCGAATCGAGACAGCCAGCACACCTCCATCTCCAGCCGGTTGTGGGCCATTGACAGCAGGCGCCGGATCTCCCCGTCCGCTTCGGACCCCGGGATCGTGAGGAGAGCCCCCGCCCCGGATCAGCCTGGATGCGTGCCGACGGTGTCGCGGAGCTCGGCGCCGAGGCGGCCGTCCGAAACCCGGGCACAGTGGGCGCAGCAGAAGAACCGCCCGGATACTTCGACGCCGTGCCCGATAATGCGGCAGTCGCAATGTTCGCAGCGAGGGGCGAGTTTTGCCACAGCGCATTCAAAGCAGTCAAAGGTGTATTTCTCGCCACTCACGACCTGCACCTCGAACGACATCCAGTAGTCGTTACCGCAGGTGTCACATCTGGCCATCGTCTCGCCCCCTCTCGCCGGTCCCGACGTTAGACCGGATGGGCACTGATCGCATCTTCCGCCATCGGTATGTTCATCATGTCGATCGATGGTAACGGCGGGCCGATCACCCGGTATCTGCCCAGGTCGTCAGGGCCGGGCGGCATGCCTCATCGAAAAACTGCGACCGGAGCGGGGCGACAGGAGCGGGATGGATCTTCAGTTGGCGGGCAAGGTAGTGCTGGTGACCGGCGGCTCGAACGGGCTGGGAGCCGCCCTGGTGCGGACGCTGGCCGCCGAGGGGGCGCGGGTGGCCTTCTGCGGGCGCGACGAGACACGGCTGCGGAAGGTTGCCGAGCAGGCGCAGGCTGGCGGTGGCGAGGTTCTCGCCGTACCCGCCGATGTGACCAGCACCACCGACCTTGAACGTTTCGTCGCCACCGCCGTCGACCGGTGGAACGCCGTGGACGCCCTGGTGAACAACGCCGGCGCCAGCGCGGCCGGTACGTTCGAGAAGCAGGCCGACGAGGTCTGGAACGCCGATCTGGAGCTGAAGCTGCACGCGGCGATCCGGGCCTCCCGGCTGGTGTTGCCGTACCTGCGGCGCGCGGGCGGTGGCGGCATCGTGAACTCACTGTCCGTGGCGGCCAGAGCCCCTGGCGCCGGCTCCACCCCGACCTCCGTCACTCGGGCCGCGGGCCTCGCGCTCACCAAGGCCCTGTCCAAGGAGCTTGGCCCGGACCGGATCCGGGTCAACGCGGTGCTGATCGGCCTGGTGGAGAGCGGGCAGTGGGATCGGGCGGCGGCCCGGGAGAACATCACGGGCGACGAGCTGTACGAACGGATGGGGCGGACCTCCGGAATCCCGCTCGGTCGGGTGGGCCGGGCCCAGGAGTTCGCCGATCTGGTCGCGTTCCTGCTCTCCGCGCGGGCCGCCTACATCACGGGTGCGGCGATCAACCTCGACGGCGGCCTCAGCCCGGTCGCCTGACGGCAGATGGCCGGCCGATCAACCGGCGCGCCGGGTCTGCCGTCAGGCCGCCGCAGGTAGCCCTGGTGAGCAACCCGCCTCGCCGCGGGCCGGACCTTCGTAGGCTGGCGGGGTGACCGATCGCCTGTACTTCCGTCAGCTGTTGTCCGGCCGTGACTTCGCCGTCGGCGATCCGGTCGGTACCCAGATGGTCAACTTCGTCTACCTTGTGGGCGACCGCGAGACCGGCGAGGCCCTGATCGTCGATCCCGCCTACAAGGTCGACGACCTGCTCAACCTGCTGGCCGCCGACGGTATGCGGCTCACCGGCGCGCTCGTCACCCATTACCACGCTGATCACATCGGCGGAAACGCGTTCGGCATGGAGATCGAGGGTGTCCGCCAGTTGCTCGGCCGGCAGAACGTCCCGATCCACGTCAACCGGGCCGAGGCGGAGTGGGTACGGCGGGCGACCGAGATCTCCGCGTCCGATCTGGTCGAGCATGATGACGACGACGTGGTGATGGTCGGGGAGATCCCCGTGCGGCTGCTGCACACCCCCGGCCACACCCCCGGCAGCCAGTGTTTCCTCGTCGACGACCGGCTCGTTGCCGGGGACACCCTGTTCCTCGAGGGCTGCGGCCGGATGGACCTGCCCGGCGGCGACGCGGGACTGATGTACGACAGCCTGCGTCGGTTGGCCGCGTTGCCGGACACCAGCACCGTCTTCCCCGGCCACCAGTACTCTCCGCAGGCGTCGGAGGACCTCGCGGTGGTCAGGCGGATGAACCACGTCTTCCGGCCGACGAGCGCCCAGCAGTGGAAGGCGATGCTGGGCCTGTCCTGAATCCCGCGGTCGACCGGGTCGCCGCCGGGAAGACCCTCGTGTTCGCGGAACCGCATGGTCGACAAGGCGAGGAGCCCCGTATGGCAGCCCCGGTCCGTGCCGCAGCCCTGCAACTCGGCTGTCCCGACGAGGAGAACGCGGCGGACCGGGTGCGCAGGGTGCTGGGGGAGATCCGGCGGACCCAGGCGGACCTGGTCGTCCTCCCCGAACTATGGGTCACCGGCTATTTTCACTTCGATCGGTACGAGGCGGAGGCGGAGGCGGTGACCGGGCCGACGGTCACCGCCCTGCGGGAGGCCGCCCGGGAACGCGGATGCCACCTGGTGGCCGGCAGCATCGTGGAACGGTCCGCCGACGGACGGCTTTTCAACACGACCGTGTTGATCGGTCCGGACGGGATGATCCGGCATGCGTACCGCAAGGTGCACCTGTTCGGCTACGGCTCCGCGGAGGCCCGGTTGCTGACGCCGGGTGCCACGGTCGGAACCGTCCCCACCGAACTCGGCGTCGTCGGGCTGGCGACCTGTTACGACCTCCGGTTTCCCGAGCTGTTCCGGCTGCTGGCCGAGGGCGGTGCCGAGATCGTGGTGGTGGTGTCGGCCTGGCCGTTGGCCAGGCTGGACCACTGGCGCATGCTCACCCGCGCCCGGGCCATCGAGAACCAGGTGTACCTCGTCGCCTGCAACGCCGCAGGCCGCCAGGCGGGCCGGGAGATGGCCGGGGCGAGCGTCGTCGTCGATCCGTGGGGAGAGGTGCTCGCCGAGGCCGGCCCGCGGCCCACCACGGTGCGCGCGGAGCTGGACCCGGCCCGACCGGCCGCCGTTCGTGCCGAGTTCCCGGTGCTCACGCATCGCCGGCTAGGGCTCGACCACCAGAACCGGCTCGACCCCGCGTATCCGCTCGACCTGGCCGGGCGTGGCGAGGCCTTTCTCGACTTCTGGCGGGAGCGGCACCTGTGCAGCCTGACCACCGTCCGGCCGGAGGGCAGCCCGCACGTGGTCGCCGTCGGCGCGACGCTCGATCCGGCGGCGGGCATCGCCCGGGTGATCACATCGGCCCGATCCCGCAAGGCCCGCCTGATCGCGGCGGGGCCGGCCCAGGGCACCCCCGTCGGGCTCTGCCAGATCGACGGTCGACGCTGGTCGACGCTGGAGGGACTGGCCGTGCTCCGGGATGATCCGGTGAGTGTGGCCGACGCCGAGTTCCGCTATGCGCAGCGTTACCGCACGCCGCGGGCCAATCCCCGGCGTGTCGTCGTAGAGGTGCGGATCACCCGCGTGCTCGGCAGCGTCTGACCCTCAGGGGCCGAGGGGAACCGCCACGGTGGCCGGGAGCACCGGATCCCCGCTCCCCGTGGGGGCCGTGGCGGCCGTGGCGGTGGCCAGTGCCGCGGATGGCGCCGGCGGGCCCGGCTGCGTGGGTATGGGAGCCGCACCGGCTCGGGGCATCGCTCGTCGGCCCCGGGGAGTCTTTCCCCAAGGCTTCGCGATGGACAGCACTGTCGCCGTGATGAACAGGACGTTCATCACACTGGCACCGAGGACGATCGCGACGGTCGGAGCCGTGTAGGCGACCTCCCCCCCGTCCGTCGCCTGTCCGGCCCGCACGATCAACGGGCGCATCACGGAGCCGCCGAGTATCACGGCAACGACGGTGATGACGAGTTTCGTCGCCACCCACCAGTGCCGCAGCAGTCCCCATCTCGTTTTCACCGAGATCACCACCCCGGTGACCAGGGTGAGCAGAGCGAGCGGGATATCGAGGACCCGGTCGACGACGTGCATGAGTTCATATGCGGAGTGCCGAAGACCGGCATCGGCCGCCGCGGTCGAAGCCAGGACAAGCTGTGCGAACGCCACGCCATTCCAGCCGACACCCACCAGCACATGCATTGCCAACAGGGCGGTGCGTATCGGTTTACGCAGGTGGCGGCCCCGCTCGCGCAGGGTGGGTCCGGTCCGACCGGGTCCGGTCGCCGATGCGCCGGCCGTCGAGGCCACGGCGGGTACGGGATTCCCGGAATCGGCTGTCTCCGCAGGATCGGCCGTTGGTGCCGGACCGCGCGGTGATGCCGGGTCTGCCGGTGCCGCCGGACCGGCAGGCGTCGCGCTGGCGGCTGGGTCGGTGCCGGCTGCTGGGTCCGTGCTGTCCGCGGTCTCGAGTGGCGTCGAACCGGCCGCGGTGGGCACCGCCCCGGCGGGGGATGCGGTCATGCGGACGTCTCGGGCAGATTCATCGTCCGATTCTCTCCGTCACTGGATCATCAAGTGAGACGATTCTCAGGCATCCTGGGATGGCTCTCCGAGCAGCGGATCGAAATAGTACAGCCAATCGGTTGGCCCGGTCTGACACAGGTGACCAGAAGCTACTTTCACAATTTAAATGCAACCGAGCTCGGGCTGTGTACGGATCATGGTATAGAAAGATTGATCATCAGTGGTGCGGGCTTCCGGTGCCGCCGCCTGACGGTAAACATTCACC
>NZ_CDWRCL010000176.1:0-8727 GCF_977927575.1 Frankia sp. CcCS3 | reverse complement strand
ATCCGGTCCGGATGTCGTCCACTGCCGGTAGGTCTCTGCTGCAACGAGCCCTGCCGCGGCGAACTCGAAGACCTGTCGCCTGTCCGTCGTGACCATCTCCTCTTCCGCCGTCTGCTGTTCAGCGTCCACGGCGGTTCCCGTCCCGGCAACTTCCTCCAAGCCCCGGAGTCGTTGTGCGGCTTGGGCGGCCCGGATTCGCTCTCCCAGATCGGTCAGCTCGCTGCCGGTTCCGAAGACCTTGTCCAGGGCTGCGAGGACGTGGCCTGCCGGCAGCGGCCCCGCGTTGCGGATCCAGCCGACGTTCTTCCGAGAGTAGGTGGTGCGCTTCTCCAACTGCACCCCGGAGAGCTGGTACTCATTCTGGAGTTCCCGGAACCGGGAGGCGAGTTGTTGCTTCAGCGTGTCGACATCAGCGTGCACGGCGGTTCCCCTCCGACAGCCGGACGTTGGAGGTGAGCGGTGATGTCCCACCTCTGGGCATCAGGTGAGCATTCTGTCGTAGATCTGGTGCGCAGTGTGTCATGTCCTTACCGGCGGATGTGCCGGCCGGCACCCGGAGGCCAGGGAGGATTCGTGACGCTGACGGGTTCTCCCTGCGGGTTGTTGACCGCTGCCGCCGAGGGTGGCCGCCCCCGTGCCGGATCGCCGACCATCGACGGCGGATCGCCGGGCGAGTGGAGGGCGGCCATCTATGCCGGGAGGGGGAGCGGGCCCCGCCGCTCGCGGGCATCCTCCCCCTCCCGGACCCTGCCGACCCGCCGGCCCGGAACGAACTGGATTCCCGGGCGGGACACACCGGCGAACTACTCGATCTCCGTGCTCGACAGAGCCGGGAATCCGGTGGAGAGCCTGATCGGCTGGCCGGCGGCCCGGCTCGCCGACGAGCACGCCCAGACCTTGCCGGACATCGCCGGCTACCGAGTCGTTCCGCTTCGCCGTGTCAACGGCCCCTGAGACCGGGGCCGTCCCTTCCCCGAGGCGGCCCCACCCGATCCCCTCCCCGCCCGCGGCGACCCAATGCCACCGGGGCGCTTCCGTGAGCGCCTGCCCCGGGCGGGGAGGTTCCCCACTCCCTGCCCTCACCCACCCGAAGGGATCATCATGTGCAACAGCAACCACGCATGCTTCACCAAGCCGGGCTATCTGATCGACGTGAAGGCGGAGAGCATCGCTGCCAACGGGGCGCTGTTCACCCGGATGCTCGCCCACCATGCCGAGGTCGGGCTGACCGACGAGCAGATCCGCGGTCTGCTCACACTCTCGGGCGAGTACCATGAGCGGCTGGTCGCGGGCCGTATCCGGATGGCGAAGCTCGGCGAGCAGGTGGAACACAAGGGCTGCCGGCTCGGCGTCGAGGAGATCGCCGCCCGGAAGGCGGCCCTTGACGAGCGGGCCGAACTGTTCCGCGCCGACGAGGCGCTGTTCTTCGAGTACACCGTGCGCGGGCAGGACCTGCTGTCGGACAAGCAGCTCGACCGCATCGACGCGATCTACCATGCCGAGAAGGATCAGGGCCTGGCCGAGCTGGAAAGCGCCCTGGCGAACGCGGTCGGCCCGAACTTCGTGTTCACCTCCGTCGCGTGATCGCGGTCGTGCGGAAGAGTGACCCGGCCGCGCATTGGCTGACGGCCGAACGGTTCGCCGGGATGTCGCCGGTCGAACGGCAGGCGGCGGAAGACCAGCTCCACGGGATTCGCGATCGGATTCTCGCTGGCGCGAAAATCTCACCCGGCGATCATGTGCTGGATCTCGGTGCGGGCACGGGTCTGCTCACCCTCGCCGCCCTGGCCCTGGTCGGCCCGGACGGCGCCGTCACCGCCATCGACCGGTCCGCCGAGGCGTTGGACGCGATCCGACCCGCCGGCTACGGTGCCGGCGCCCCCGAACGGGTCGTCGCCGACGCCGCCAGCCTGCCCCTGCCGGACGGCAGTGTCGATGCGGTCGTGGCCCGCTCGGTTCTGATCTACCTGGAGGATCTGCCCGCCGCGCTGGAGGAGGCGGCCCGGGTGCTGCGTCCGGGCGGCCTGCTGTCCGTCTTCGAGCCGATCAACGCCCGCCGTCGGCACGACGCCGACCTGTCCACCCTCACCGCCGACGAGCTGCGAATGATCGGCGACCTGTTTGCCGACGCGACCCCGGCAGCCCGGACGATGAGCCGGTTCAACGAGACCGACACCGTTACCCACGCCCGAAGCGCCGGCTTCGAGGGCGTCACGGTCGAACGCGACACGGTCATCAGCACCATAACCAGCCGGGACGCCGTCGACGGCTACCTCAACCGGCCGCCGCACCCCGGCGCCCGCAGCCCCATCGACACCATCGCCACCTTCGACGAGAACCTCGCCCACCGCTACGCCCAGGCCTGGCAGCAGGCGATCGACACCCAGGGCACAATCACCTACACCACCCCAGTCATGTACCTGACCGCCACCCGCCGGATGGACTGATCCCACATCTGCCGCAGGACCCGCGGTACCCCGGACCGGCCGTCGGCGCCCCCGCGCCGACGGCCCCCGCTCCCTCCCCCATCCGCGAGGTTCCCCCCGCTCCCGTCTCCGCTGGCCGCGCTCAGCCGGCGCTGGAGGCTTCCGCGGACGTCCCGGCGCGGGGAGAACCGGCCGAGGCGACCCCCACCGGGCATGACAGCCCGGTGCCACCCAGGCCGCAGTAGCCGCCGGGGTTCTTGGCGTCGGAAAGGTACTGCTGGTGGTATTCCTCCGCGTAGTAGAACGGACCAGCCGGGGCGATCTCGGTGGTGATCGCCCCGAGGCCCGCGGCGGTCAGCACCTGCTGGAACGCCTCGCGGCTGGCAGCCGCCGCGGCGGCCTGCCCGGCGGTGGTGGTGTAGATCGCCGAACGGTACTGGGTGCCCACGTCATTGCCCTGCCGCATGCCCTGGGTCGGGTCGTGCCCTTCCCAGAACACGCGCAGCAGCTCCTCGTAGCCGACCTTCGCGGGGTCGTACACCACAAGGACGACCTCGGTGTGCCCGGTCAGCCCGGAACACACCTCCTCGTAAGTGGGGTGCGGGGTGTGCCCTCCGGCGTAGCCGACGGCGGTGGTGTACACCCCGGGAACCTTCCAGAACGCGCGCTCGGCCCCCCAGAAGCAGCCGAGGCCGAACACGGCGGTCTCCAGACCCGCCGGGAACGGGCCGGCGAGCGGGGTCCCCAGCACGGTGTGCGGGACGTCGCCCGCGAACACCGGCCGATCCCGGCCGGGAAGGGCCTGCTCGGGCGTGGGCAGTGTCGTCTTGTGACGACCGAAGAACATGGGAAGCCACCTCCGGTGGTTGTCTCCTCGCACAACCGCGCACCGCGGCCACACGTTCCCGCAGCCCGGGACCCTCGGACGCTCTCCAGATATTCTCCAGATATTCATCGAAAGTTCGCTGGATGATCAGGGAGAACCCCGTCAGAGAACGAGATCCTCCAGCATCGTCGTGACCAGGGCCGCAATCGGCGATCGCTCGGAACGGGTGAGCGTGACGTGCGCGAACAACGGGTGGCCCTTCAGGGTCTCGATCACCGAGGCGACCCCGTCGTGCCGGCCGACCCTCAGGTTGTCGCGCTGGGCCACGTCGTGCGTGAGCACCACCCGTGACCCCTGCCCGAGCCTGGACAGCACGGTCAGCAGCACCCCGCGCTCCAGGGACTGAGCCTCGTCGACGATCACGAACGCGTCGTGCAGGGACCGGCCACGGATGTGCGTGAGCGGCAGCACCTCCAGCATCCCGCGATCCACGATCTCCTCGATGACCTCGGGGGAGACGAGCGCACCGAGGGTGTCGAACACCGCCTGGGCCCAGGGCGCCATCTTCTCGTTCTCGCTGCCCGGGAGGTACCCGAGCTCCTGGCCACCGACGGCGTACAGCGGGCGGAAAACCACCACCCGGCGGTGCGCCCGGCGCTCCATCACAGCTTCGAGCCCGGCGCACAGGGCGAGCGCCGACTTACCGGTGCCGGCTCGACCGCCGAGGGAGACGATCCCGACATCCGGATCGAGCAGGAGGTCGAGGGCCACCCGCTGCTCGGCGGAGCGACCGTGCAGGCCGAACGCGTCGCGGTCGCCGCGGACGAGCCGGACCTGCTTGTCGGCGGTCACCCGGCCGAGCGCGGAGGCACTCCCCCCGGTGGTGGTGAGGACCAGGCCGGTGTGGCAGGGCAGGTCGGCGGCCTCCAGGATCTCGGTGTACTCGCGGGAGTAAAGCCGGTCGAGGTCCTCCTGGGTGACGGTGAGCTCGGCCATCCCCGAGAAGCCGGTGTCCACCGGGGACAGCGCCTGGTACTCCTCGGCGGGCAGCCCCAGCACCGACGCCTTGACCCGCAGCGGGAGATCCTTCGTGACCAGTACGACGTCGGCGCCCTCGCGGGCGAGGTTCATCGCGACGCACAGGATCCGCGAGTCGTTCGTGTCGACCCGGAACCCCAGTGGAAGCACCGCCGCATCGGTGTGATTGAGTTCCACCCGTAGCGTCCCGCCGTTGTCCAGCGGGAGCGGTTGATCGAGGCGACCATGCCGGATGCGCAGATCGTCCAGGATGCGTAGTGCCTCCCGGGCGAACCAGCCCAGTTCCGGGTGGTTCCTCTTACCTTCCAGCTCCCCTATGACAACGAGGGGGAGCACGACATTGTGCTCCGCGAACCGCAGCAGCGCGCCAGGATCAGAAAGCAGCACGCTTGTGTCGACGACATGCGTTCGTGGCACACGCCCACCCGCTTACTCGGAGGTAGTCCGGGACCGACCCCTGCAGGAGCCGGGCACCGGCCTCCTGGTGTAGTCGCGCTTGCGGCACCGAGGGGCCTCCCGAGAGGTCCGGCACCATGCCGGACCACGGCTTGAGACGCTAGCGATCCCACGGTAACCGCAGCCCTCGATGATGGCGACCCACTTCCGACAACACGTTACGTTAAGAACTGGAAACGTCTCGCACCCCGGAGCTCCCGTCGCACCCCGATCGGTCACATTGCGTCCGGATCATGACGCGGAGCATCAACCGCCGCGCGCGGCGCCGTCGGAGACCGGACCACGAGCGTCCGCCCGAGGAAGCCAGGTCACCGCTCACTGCCCGGTTCAGAAGCCCCCGGACCTGCGCTGACTCCGGCAACGGGCACCAACCGGGGCAACGGGCACCGACCGGCCGCAGGCCGCCACCGGATCCACGAGCCCGGCGACCGACGAGAGCCGGGTGACCGCGGGCGTGCCGGCCAGAGACACGGCGGGCCGAAACGCGACAGGCCAGAACGTGACAGGCCGAAACGTGGCGACATGGGAGGGGGCACCCGAAACGCGGCGACCGAAAGGTGACGGCCTGAAGCGCGCCCGCGGGGAAAACGTGACGGAACGCTATGGAACACCGCGGGCCGATGATCGGACACTCGTTGTCTCGACATGTCATCGAGATCGGATCGGACCGGACCGGACCAGGCCCGAAAGAGGGCGCCGACTGGCACCGTCGGGCGGGTCGGAGGAAATTCAGCCAACCGACTGGGGAATTCCCGGAAATTCATCCGGAGAAGGGATTGATCCCCGGCAAACATGCAGGGATCCGCGGAGTGGTCATTATCGGGTGGTGCTCCGCTCAGGTGAGCCGTAGCACGACACTCGGTAGGAACGCGGCCCGCCAACGGCGGAACAACGGACGCGACGCAGAGTTACGAATGAGTCCGCCGCCGGCTGGCCGCCGGGCCGGCGAAGGAGGGCCGAACCCTGCCGACCGGTCGCCACGGGACGGGCCGGGAGCCCGCCGAGCGGGTCGGCCGAAGGCCGGCCCGCTCGGGAGTGTCGCACGAAGTGGTGCCACGGATGGCTTGCGTTGCCACAGATGCCTTGCGAGGTGCTGCCACGAAGTGCCGTGCCAGCGGTGCGGTCCCCGAACGGAGCCCGCGGTTGGGTGGCGTCAGCCGCTCAGCCTCCGCTGTTCAGCCGCTCGACGAGCGCCTCGTGCTCGGTCCACAGGGCGGCCGGAAGCCGTTCCCCGAACGTCTGGTAGTGCTCGGGGATCAGCTGGGCCTCCTGCTTCCACACCTCGACGTCCACCGTGAGCAGGGTCTCGAGGTCCTCCTCGGCGATGTCGAGGCCGTCGGCGGGTAGGGCGTCCTTCGTCGGCAGGACGCCGAGCGGCGTCTCCACCCCGGCTGCCGTGCCCTCCAGGCGACCGACGATCCAGGCGAGGACACGGCTGTTGTCGCCGAATCCCGGCCACAGGAACCTGCTCTCCGGGCTCTTACGGAACCAGTTCACGTAGTAGATCCGCGGGAGCTTCGTCTGGTCGGCCTTCTGCCCGACCTCGAGCCAGTGGGCGAAGTAGTCGGCCATGTTGTAGCCGCAGAACGGCAGCATCGCGAAGGGGTCCCGGCGCAGCTTGCCGATCGCTCCGGCCTGGGCCGCCGTCGTCTCGGAGGCGACGATCGAGCCGAAGAACACCCCGCGCCGCCAGTCGGGAGCCTCGGTGACCAGCGGCACCGCGGTCGCCCGGCGCCCGCCGAACAGGATCGCCGAGATCGGCACGCCGCGCGGATCCTCCCACTCCGGGGCGATCGTCGGGCACTGGCCCGCCGGGACGGTGAAGCGGGCGTTGGGGTGTGCGGCGGGCTCGCTGGACTCGGGGGTCCAGTCGCGGCCCTTCCAGTCGATGAGGTGCGCCGGCGGCTGCTTGGTCAGCCCCTCCCACCAGACGTCACCGTCATCGGTCCTGGCCACGTTGGTGTAGACGACGTTGCCCCAGAGGGTCCTGACCGCGTTGGGGTTGGTCTGCTCGCCGGTCCCCGGGGCGACCCCGAAGAACCCGGCCTCCGGGTTGACCGCGTACAGCCGGCTGTCCTCACCGAAGCGCATCCAGGCGATGTCGTCACCGACGGTCTCCGCCTGCCAGCCCGGCAGGGTTGGGATGATCATCGCCAGATTGGTCTTTCCACAGGCCGACGGAAATGCGGCGGCAATGTAGTGGACCTTGCCAGCGGGAGACGTCAGTTTGAGGATGAGCATGTGCTCGGCGAGCCAGCCCTCGTCGCGGGCCATGACCGACGCAATACGCAACGCATAGCACTTCTTGCCAAGTAGTGCGTTTCCGCCGTAACCTGAGCCGTAGGACCAGATCTCCCGGGTTTCCGGGAAATGGGTGATGTACTTCGTCGTATTGCACGGCCACGGGACATCGGCCTGGCCGGGTTCCAGCGGAGCGCCCAGGGAGTGGACGGCCGGGACAAAGAAACCGTCCGTTCCGAGCTGCTCGAGGGCGGGCGTTCCCATCCGGGTCATCGTCCGCATGGAGATGACGACGTAGGGCGAGTCGGTGATTTCGACACCGAGGGCCGAGATGCTCGAGCCGAGCGGGCCCATGCAGAACGGGACGACGTACATCGTCCGACCCCGCATGCACCCTGCGAACAGGCCTCGGAGCGTGACCCGCATCTCAGCAGGGTCGAGCCAGTTGTTGGTCGGGCCGGCGTCCTCCGCCTGCTCAGAGCAGATATAGGTACGGTCCTCCACGCGGGCCACGTCGCCCGGGTCCGAGGCGGCGTAAAAGCTGTTCGGACGTTTCTCGTCATTCAGCCGGACCAGGGTCCCCTGCTCGATCAGAAGGGAGGTCAGCCGATCGAACTCCGCGTCTGATCCATCGCACCACTCAACCCGGTCCGGCTGAGTGAGTTCGGCAATCTCGCGCACCCAGGCAACTAGCCTGGCGTGCCTCGTGGGGGCCACGTCCAGCCCCGAAACCTGTGCCGCGGTTGTCACAGCTCACACCTCCGGTCGAGTCGAACCTGCCGCGCTCTCTTCCCATATGCAGGTGCCCACTTGAGAACTCGAACGTACTCGTGGATGTTCAGACAAAACCCACAATATAGGGGGAGTTCGAGGCCACGTTCAGGATCATTAGACTGTACCGCGCGTTCCGTCCGCAGTCGCGCGATAGCGAGTGCGCAGAAGCGTCGGATCCATCACGCGCCGGTACGGACCGACTGCTGCCGTCCGGCTCCGCTTCGTGACGGCACTGACCCTCGGGTTATCGTTCTCGGCGTGGCTTCCCTCGTACAGCAGCCGGCCGGGCCTCCGCAGACGGACATCGCCTCGCACCCGCGTGACCTGGTGCGACCGCGCATGCGGGGATGGCTACATGCCGGCGCGTTCCCGATCAGCCTGACACTAGGCGTCATTGCGGTGGCGCTGGCTACCACGCTGCGTGCCCGGCTCGGTATCGCAGTTTACGCCCTGAGTATTGCGGCCCTCTTCGGAACGAGCGCCCTCTACCACCGGACGATGTGGTCGACATCACGCGCCCGGGCGCGCATGAAACGCCTCGACCATTCAATGATCTTTGTTTTCATCGCCGGCACTTACACCCCTTTCGCCCTGATTGCGATGCCGCCGACGACCGCTCGGGTGGTCCTGGCGGTGGTGTGGGGAGGGGCAGGACTCGGCGTCGCCATCCGGATGCTGTGGCTGCACTCGCCGCGGTACCTGACCGTGCCGCTCTACATCGCGCTCGGCTGGGTGGCCGTCTTCGTGATCCCGGAGCTCGCCCACCGGGCCGGGATCGCCTCGATGGTCCTTCTGCTCGTGGGGGGGGTCTGCTACAGCCTCGGCGCCGTCGTCTACGCCTGCCGGCGACCGGACCCGGTGCCCACGATCTTCGGCTACCACGAGGTGTTCCATGCCTTCACCCTCGTCGCCGCGACCTGCCACTACATCGCGCTGCTCTTCGCCATCTACTAGGGCCTGTTTGGG
>NZ_CDWRCL010000175.1:0-8792 GCF_977927575.1 Frankia sp. CcCS3 | reverse complement strand
GGCAGTAAACGCCAATCTTGGTCCTGGTCGGTATTCTCAGGAGCGGACGGCTCCTACGCGCCGCTGCGGGCCTGCGCGGTCCGCCTGCGGTTGGCCTTCTTGATTGCCTCGACGAGATCGTCCCTCGACATCGTCGATCGGCCGGGGATGCCGAGCTCGCGGGCGAGCGCGCGCAGGTGCGTCAGCGAGGCGTTCGCGTCCACGCCCTCGGCGGTCGGCCCGCTGTGCCGGGAGGCGGGCGTCGGCGTGGCGGCCTGCTCGTCGGAGGGACCGGGCCGACCCTTCGGCCGCCAACGGTCCCCCACCTTCTCGTGGGTGTGCTTGAGGGCGGCAAAGGCCGCACGGTGGGCACGCGCACCCTCACCGTAGGTCTCCACCGCCGAGTCGTGGGTCTTCTTCCAGGTGCGGATGGCCTGATCGTCGGAGCGGGCGATGGTGGACGGAACATCGTCCCGCATCTCGTCGGCCTGCGCCTTCTTGTCGGTTTTGTCGGTCTGCGGCTTCTTCCCGACCATGGCACTCCTCCTCCCGAACGGATGCTCAGGTCCTCCCGAACGGATGCTTATGGACCTTCCCGTGACGCCGGGACGTATTCCCCGTCCCCGTTGCCGCCGGGTAGCTCGTGGTGGATCTCTTGGCGCCTTGATGCACAGGGTAAGGCATCGACTACCGTAGCGTGCCAATGTCTCGACCATGACGACCCGAAGGACGCCTCATGTCCCATGCCGCTGACCCGTTTCGCCGGCGTCGCCGTGAGCCCGGTCTGTCCCGGCGCGGAATTCTCGGTCTCGCCGGTGCCGGTCTGGGTGGATGGGCGGAGACGCTGCTCGACGCCGCGCCGAGCAGCGCGTCCGCTGGCCCGGCCGGGCCACCGGCCGCAGGGGTCCGACCCGGTGCGGAAGCGCGGGCCTTCTCGGCGCCGGGGACGCGTGTCGTGCTCGTGCCCCGGACCCTGGCCGCCGTGACGAGGGGAGTGGGGCCCGCGACGTCGGATTTCGACATCGGTTACGTGGCCGTCCGATGGACCCGTGACGGGAAGGATCGCGCGGCGGATGGCCGGGCCGGTCCCGGGGGTGCCGGCACGGGGACCGCCGGCACCGCCGGCACCGGCGGTCCCGGCGGTGCCGGCGGTGCCGCTTCTCGGGGCGCCGAGATCCGGCTGCGCCAGCCGGGGGGTGGGTTCGACGCATGGCGGCCGCTGGCGGTCGGCTGTCCGGTGGATCGGGACGACCCGCCGGCCGGGGGGAGGAGCGCCGCCGTGCTGGTCGCCGCGCACCGCGCGACCGGCTACGAACTGTGGTTGCCACCCGGCGCGACGTCCGTGACGTCCACCGCCCTGAACACGACGTCGGGGCCGTTGCAGCGGTTAACGGCACCCATTGTGTCCGCCTACGCCGCCCTTTCCGCGATCTCGGCTTCGCGCGCCGCCCTTTCTGCGTCTTCGGCTTCGCGCGCCGCCCGGTCGCCGGGGCTCTTCGCCGCGCCCAGATCGTCGCCGCCGCCCCGGTCGCCCCCGTCCGGCTGCCGGCGACGCTCGACCTGCGCTACCTGCCCCGGGCCGCGTGGGGCGCGGACGAGTCGCTGCGGCTGTCCCCCTCACCCGGCAGCGGTTGGAAACCGACGTACCACCCGGGCCAGGTTGTCACGGTTCATCACACGGTGACGCCCAACGACGATCCGAACCCCGCCGCCACCGTGCGGGCGATCTACCACTTCCACACGGTCGAGCGGGGATGGTCGGACATCGGGTACCACCTCCTCATCGACGAGGCAGGCACGCTCTACGAGGGCCGGTGGTCGGGAACGGAGAGCGTTCCCGGCCACCGGGAGGACGGCTACGTGGTGACGGGTGCGCACGTGGCGGACTTCAACGCCGGCAACGTCGGCGTCGCGCTGCTCGGTGACCTGCGGACGCGCACCCCCACCGCCGCCGCCCGTCGCACGCTCGTCCTGGTGCTGCTCGCGTTGACCGGAGCGCATCATCTCGACCCGCTCGGCACCGTCCACTACGTCCATCCGGTGAGTGGCAGGCGTCGTACCGTCCCGGCCGTTAGCGGGCACCGCGACTGGATGGCCACCGAATGTCCGGGCGGCGCGGCCTACACCGCCCTGGCAGGTGTGCGGACGGACGTCGCCCGGCAGCTGATGTGAGGCTCACCGGCTGGTGCCCCGCCGGGTGACGGGGTGGGCCGTGGACGGGCTCAGGGGCGCCAGCCGGCATAGACCGCGAACCTGCCGTGCTTGGCGACGCAGTCGACCGGCGCGAATCCGGCGTCGGCCAGCCAGTCGAGCTGGTCGGCGAGCGGCGCGCACCGATCGAAGGACATCCGCCGCAACGCGGCCTGCCACTCGGCGTCGTCTGAACCCGCCGCCCGAGCCTGCCGTTCGTGCATGTCCTCGTACTGCCGGGTCAGGGCGGCAGTCGGGCCGTTGACCTGCTCGAGGTTGACGAACAGCCCATCCGGCCACAGGACGTCGCGCACCCGGCGGAACAGGTCGCGCTTGCCGGGGTCGTCGAGGTGGTGGATGCCCAGCGCCGAGACGACCGCGTCGAACGGGCCGGTCGGCAGGGCGGAGGCGAGGTCCGCGACGGTGACGGCCTCGATCGAGCCGGCGGACAGCCGCGCCCGGGCCTTGGCCAGCATCGGCGCGGCGTCGTCGAACAGGTGCAACCGGACGTCGGGGACGGCCGCGGCGACCGCGGCGGCCAGCAGACCGGTGCCCGCGCCGAGGTCGAGCACCGCCGGTCGGGCGCCACCCTGGCGCGCCACCAGGTCGCCGACCGATCCGTACAGCAGGTCGAAGGAGGGGACGAGCCGGCGGCGCTCCCCGTCGTAGGTCTCGGGATCCCAGCCCGGCGTCTCGGAATATGAGATTACTATCTCATCCATTGGACAATCATACGGTCGGGCCCGGCTGCGCACCCGAACTTCCCGCGCGGGCCTGACGTATCGCACGTCACATTCCCACCTCCTTCTTGACGCGGCAACGTTCACCTACTCAGAGTGAAAAGTGTGCGCACATCTCCATTGCTGACGTGCCGCCGCTGCATCGACTACGGGCGCGCTGAGACCAGCCGCTGTCGCTGACGGCCCCGCGCTGTCCCCCGATCGGGCGCGTCCCCGGCACCTTCGTGGCCGGAGTTCCGGGCGCGCCCTCAGCGCCACCACCCGCGCACCATCGCTTCCGGCGCCGATCTCGGTGCGGTGAGGCAGCGCCCGACGCCGTCCACCGTCCGTCGCCCGGCCACCCACCGCCCGGCCACCCACCGTCTGAGGAGATCCCGATGCGCCGCATGTTGGATCCGACCCGATGACCGCCCTCGCGGAGCTGTGTCTCGCCGTCGCTCTGGACGGAGCCGGGTGGCATCCGGCGGCCTGGCGGGAGCCCGATGCCCGCCCGGCCGAGCTGTTCACCGCCCGCTACTGGACCGACCTCGTCCTGGAAGCCGAACGCGGGCTGGTCGACTTCGTCACCATCGAGGACTCCCTCGCCCTGCAGACCTCCCGTCTCGACGGCCCCGACGGGCGTACCGACCAGGTCCGCGGCCGCCTGGACGCCGTCCTGACCGCCGCCCGGGTCGCCCCCCTGACCAGCCACATCGGCCTCGTCCCCGCAGTCACCACCACCCACACCGAGCCGTTCCACATCTCCAAGGCCATCGCCACCCTGGACTACACCAGCACTGGCCGCGCCGGGGTGCGCGTCCAGGCCCTGCGCCCCGGCGAAACTCCCCACCTCGGCCGACGCGACCTCCCCACCATCGCCGACTACCAGACCCCCCAGGCCCAGGCGGTCATCAGCGACCTGTTCGACGAGGCCGCCGACTACGCCGAGGTCCTACGCCGGCTGTGGGACAGCTGGGAAGACGACGTCGAGATCCGCGACACCGCCACCGGACGGTTCATCGACCGCGACAAACTGCACTACATCGACTTCGAAGGCCGCTGGTTCTCCGTCCGCGGGCCCTCCATCGTCCCCCGTCCGCCCCAGGGCCAGCCGCTGGTCACCGCCCTGGGCCACAGCACCATTTCCTACCGGCTCGCCGCCCGCGCCGCCGACGTCGCCTACATCACCCCGCACACCGCCGCCGACGCCCGGGCGATCGTCGGCGAGATCCGCGCCGAACAGGCCGCGGCCGGACGCGCCGACGACACCCTGCACGTCTTCGCCGATCTCGTCGTTCTCCTCGACGCCTCCGCGGAGCAGGCCGCCGAACGGCGCGGTCGTCTCGATGCCCGTGCCGGTGAGCCCTACACCTCCGACGCGCTGATCTTCGCCGGTACCCCCGGCGACCTCGCCGACCTTCTCCTCGACTGGCGATCCACCGGGCTGACCGGGTTCCGACTACGCCCGGCCGCCCTTCCCCACGACCTCGAAGCCATCACCCGCGGGCTCGTCGGTGAACTCCACCACCGTGGCGCCTTCCGCACCGCCTACCAGGCCACCACCCTGCGCGGCCACCTCGGCCTGCCGCGACCCGCCAACCGCTACGCCACCGTCTGATCGTTGATCCGACTCTCGGCGGCGGACGTCACGCAGGATTCCGGAGGACCCCCGATGAGCAGGCCGATCAAGCAGATCCACCTGGCTGCGCACTTTCCCGGAGTGAACAACACGACGGTGTGGAGTGATCCGCAGGCGGGCAGCCAGATCGAGTTCAGCTCCTTCGCCCACCTGGCCCGGACCGCGGAGCGGGCGAAGTTCGACTTCTTCTTCCTGGCCGAGGGGCTGCGCCTGCGTGAGCAGAACGGGCGCATCCACGATCTCGACGTCGTCGGCCGGCCGGACACCTTCACCGTGCTCGCGGCGCTCGCCGCGGTGACCGAACGGCTGGGGCTGGCCGGCACCATCAATTCCACATTCAACGAGCCCTACGAGGTCGCCCGGCAGTTCGCCAGCCTCGACCATCTCTCCGCCGGTCGGGCCGCGTGGAATGTGGTCACGTCGTGGGACGCGTTCACGGGGGAGAACTTCGGCCGCGGTGGCTACCTGCGGGAGGAGGACCGTTACGCCCGCGCCGAGCGGTTCCTGCGCACGGCGTGGGAGCTGTTCGACTCCTGGCACGGCGACGAGATCGTGGCCGACAAGGAGTCCGGGGTCTTCCTGCGGACGCCGCGGCCGGGCGTGTTCGACCTGCACGACGCGTTCTTCGACATCAGCGGCCACTTCAACGTGCCGCGCGGCCCGCAGGGCCGGCCGGTCATCTTCCAGGCCGGCGACTCGGGAGCCGGCCGCGAGTTCGCCGCCTCGTCCGCCGACGCGATCTTCAGTCGGCACAGCACGTTCGACGCGGGCCAGGCCTTCTACGCCGACATCAAGGGCCGCCTGGCCCGCCACGGCCGCAGACCCGAGCAACTGGTGGTCCTGCCGGCGGCGACCTTCGTCCTCGGCGACACCGACGCCGAGGCGCGGGAACGGGCCGGCGTGATCCGGCGCCAGCAGGTCAGCGGGGCGACGGCGATCCTGTTCGCCGAGCAGCTCTGGAACCGCGACCTCTCCGGCTACGACCCGGACGGCCCGGTGCCCGAGGTCGACCCGGTACTGGGGGAGAACACCATCTCGAAGGGCCGGGCCAGCGTGCGGATGTTCGACGACCGGCAGGCGACCGTCCGGCAGTGGCGCGAGCTCGGCGAGGCGAAGAAGCTCTCGCTGCGCGAGGTGGTCATCGAGGTCACCGGACGGCAGCCGTTCATCGGTTCGGCCGCTACTGTAGCCGAGACGATCAACAAGTTCGTCCAGGAGGACGCCAGCGACGGGTTCATCCTCGTCCCGCACATCACCCCGGGCGGGCTGGATGAGTTCGCCGACACGGTCGTGCCGCTGCTCCAGGAGCGCGGCGTATTCCGCACCGACTACTCGGGGACGACGCTGCGCGAGCACCTCGGCCTCGCTCCGCTCGGGTAACGGGCTGCCCGGTCGGGCTGCCCGCTCGGCCCGCCCGGCCCGCCGTCTCGAACTCCTCGCCGGCGGTGTTGTCTTCGGTACCTGAAACTTACAGGTACCTGAAAGTATGATGTTGCTCGCGTCATGCTCGGGAGGCGTCACGCTCGGGAGGAGGGACGCTCGGGAGGAGGGACGCATGGAACGGGTGGCCGCGGTGAACACGGCGACGGCGGTCGCTCATGTTCTGCGGGAGGAGATTCTCAGCCGGCAGGACGGCGACCTGTACCTCGGCCAGGAGAACGAGCTGCTGGCCCGGCTCGGCGTCAGCCGGCCGTCGCTGCGTCAGGTGGTGCGGCTGTTGCAGGCCGAGGGGATCCTCACCGTCCGCCGGGGTCATCACGGCGGTCTGTACGGGCAGCGGCCGGACGCGGCCGGGGTCGCCCACATGGCGTCGGTCTTCCTGCGCACCCGTCGGGCCTCGTTCGCCGACCTCAGCGCGACCCACGCCCTCATCACCACCGAATGCGCCCGGCTCGCCGCGCTCAATCCGGATCCGGCCGAGCGGGGTCGGCTGCTGACCTTCGTCGACAGCGCCGTCGGCGGTGCCGTCAACGCCGCCGTTGACGGCACCGCCGGTGGGGATGCCCGCGACCATGCCCGGACCCGGGCGCAGTGGGGCGTGCTGCTCGCCGAGATCGCCCGCAGCCCCACCCTTCAGCTCTTCGAGGACGTGCTCGGCTCGCTGTCGCAGTACCCGGCCTCGCGGCCGTTCCTGCCCGACCCCGCCAGCGTCGCCCTGGCCTGGGAGCAGTGCCGGTGGATCGCCGAGGCGGTGGGGGGACGGCGATGCCGACACCGCCGCCGCACTGTGCCGTGAGCACGGGGACGCGATGGCCCGCTACCTCCGCGACCAGCCGGAGGATCTCCTCGGCTGGTGAGCCGTCCGGGGCCGGGTCCATGCCGCCGCCTGGTCACGGTCCGCGCGTCGTCTCGCTGGGGGGCTACGGCGCCGCCTCGGTCCAGCGGGCCGCTCAGTCCAGCAGGCCGCTCTGCCGGGCGGCGTGCACGGCTGCCGTACGGTTACGGACCCCCATCTTGCGCATGATGCTGCGCATGTAGGTTTTCACGGTCTCGGCGCGGATCGTGAGGTGCTCCGCCGCCTCGACGTTGGAGCAGCCAGTGGCCACGAGGGTCAGCACCTCCATCTCCCGCAGGGTGAGGCGGAAGGGCGGCGGCTTCGGCGGGCCGGGCGTGACGACCGGTTCGTTGCGCAGCAGGGAGTAGATGTGCAGGATCTGCCGCCGGAGATGGGGGGCCGTCATCTGGGCGCTCAGCTCCAGCAACTCGATCTGGGCCAGGCGGACCCGCTCCCGCTGCGTGCGAGAGTCGGGCGGCTGTCCATCGGCGACGAATGGTCCCGGTGCGCGGTCAAAGCCGGCAGGGGTCATCGTCCGGTGCAGGCGCACCTGCATCGGGATCGAATCCGATGCCACTGGGCCCATTATGCTCCTCTCCCTATCCACGTCGATAACCCAGCTACCTCCGGATGGGCGCCCCCGGACAACCAGGCGCGTACCGGTGTATTCATGAAGGGGCGGTCGGTCCCGGGATCAGCCGTACACCACCTTTGTGTGATGCCTTCCATGATCCGGTCGCGGGTGAAGTGGGCACACTGCCACGTCGGCTCCGCTCCAGGCTGGCCGTCCGTCTTCGTCGGATGCCCGCTGCCGGCTACATCGAAAAGGTTATGGAGTCGAAATGCAATAACTTGCGCGTTTCGAACCCTCCACAGGCCTGTGACCTGTGATGATGCTCTCGATCACGTATTTGTTACTTCATTACGTCCCCTATCTCCTTGCTCCGGCCGGTCGTCAATGGTGTCGCTCCCATGCCAAGAACATACTGCTCCCCCCGGCCGGAAGGCCCGAGGGTAGTCTTGAATGCTACCCCGAAAGGGGCTCCTTCGGGGGCGTCATGCCACGTCGCCGCACCAAAGTACCCCTCGGTTTGAGGGGGCGCGAAGGAAATTCCTGGAGGCAGGCGGGAACCCGCACGTCAGCGGGTTGACGGCGGGCAGCGTAAACGGCCTCGGGGGTTATCCGATGAGCCCGCCGGGTTAATAGGTGGGACGACGGCGGATGATGTGGGCGGATGCACGGGAATCCGCGCGGGTGGATGGTAGGAATAGGCCGGACTGGCCGTGGCGGCCGCGGCCACACCCGGTCGGAACCACCCGGTCGGAGTTACCCGCTCGGAGCCACACCCGGTTGGAACCACCCGGCCCGAGTTAGCCGGTCGGAGCCACAGCCGGTCGGAGCCACCCGGCCCGAGCTCGCCGGCCCGCTCTTCTTCCCCACCGAGCCGCGTCCGCTGACCGGCTTGTCGATCCCCCTGGTCCTGGGGCACGAGTTAGGCGGCACCGTGGTCGACAGGGGCGATGGTGTCGGTTCGGTCGTCGTGGGCGACCGGGCCACGGGCGAACCGATCTACCGCTGCGGGCAGTGCCCGCCGTGCCGGGCCGGCCGGTACAACGTCTGCCGCCAGATCGGCTTCCACGGGCTGATGGCCGACGGCGGCATGGCGGCATGGCGGAGTTCACTATCGGAGTTCACTATCGGCCGGGCGATCGCGTTGCGCCTCGCGGCGGACGGCGCGGACATCGCCGAAAAGCTCGGCGGCCACCTGGGCCTCGGCAAGGGGCAGGCGCTCGAGCAGTACGCCGCCGGGATCCCGCTCGGCCGCGGGCAGATACCCGAGGAGGTGACCGCCTTCGTGTCCTATATGGCCGGTCCGGACTCCGCTTACATGACCGGGCAGTCGGTGGTGATCGACGGTGGTCTCGTGATGCGCTGAAAGGCGGGTTTCCGCTCGAGCCGGCGGGTCAGGAGTGGGGATCTGTCGCTGAT
>NZ_CDWRCL010000174.1:0-8803 GCF_977927575.1 Frankia sp. CcCS3 | reverse complement strand
TCGCCACTGCCGTTCGTCCAGATGGGAGTCGAAATGAAATAACTTGCGCGTTTCGAACCCTCCACAGGCCTGTGACCTGCGATGATGCTCTCGATTACGTATTTGTTACTTCATTACGTCCCCATGGGGCCGCTGCTTCTCCAGGCGACCCCTCATCGCGACAAACTTCGCCGAACGATCGTCCACCACGGACATAACCGTACCGAGGCGATCACACGGGAATCCCAAACACAGATCAAGTGATCAACTTATTTAATGACAGTACCTCAGTGTCACGTCTTGTTCTCCTGCCCGTGGCGCGGGCAGGTCACCCATTCCTGTTTATCTGTGGAGGAATATTTATGCCTACCAGTTCTGAGCCGGACCCGTCGGCCGCCGAGTTCGGGCCGTTGACCCTGGACGATCTCGCTAACCGGGTCGAGAAGGCGCATACCGAGCATGTGGAGGGCTACACGGCCAGCACGGTGCTGCACCGCCTGTACCTCGCCGAGGCCTTCGAGAACGAGCGGCTTCGGGCCGCGTTGGATCTGGTTTTCTCGCGTCTTGGGGGACGTAATGAAGTAACAAATACGTGATCGAGAGCATCATCGCAGGTCACAGGCCTGTGGAGGGTTCGAAACGCGCAAGTTATTTCATTTCGACTCCTTGGCACGTGGCATAGGCGGACGCGGGAGGTGTGGCGGCAGGCGTATAACACGTGGGCTGTTCCGGCCGGGATGGATCCGGTGCCCGCCCATCCCCACATGACCGACGCAGAGGTCCCCGAGGTCATCGACGACGTTGACGACGTCGATGAGGCCGACGACGCCGGAAACGAGGATGTTCCGGCTGGCAGCGACGGGTCCGACCCGAACGACTAGCCCGCACCCCGTACAGGAAAGGAAACCCTGTCCCATGGTGAGTATTTCGATCATTCTGTTGTTGTCGTTCGCGGTCGTGGTCCTCGTCCGGTCTTACCGGCTGAGTCTGGCGTCGGCGCTGCTGTGCATCGTCCTCGGGTTCTATCTGGCTTCCTCCGGGCTGGCCCCGACAATCCAGCAGATCGTCAACCAGGTGATCAACGTCGTGTCGGCCATCGGCGTGTAGCGGAAAGGACAAAGGATCTAATGATGACGTTCTTTTTCATCATGATACTGGTGGCGCTCGTGCTTACCGATGGAAGCCTGTTGGTGTTGCTGCTGGTCCGGCTCGCCGAGGAACAGCGCGACATCGGTGATGTCCGCCGCCTGCAGGAAGCGCAACGCCGCCAGGAAGCGCAACGCCGCGAGGAGGCGCAACGCCGTCTCGGCCGTATTCCGCCTGGCCGTTGAGTTCGCCCCGGGGCGCGGTTCCTGACCGCCACGACAGACACCGCGCCCCGGGTTCCCCACGCAGACAGGGAACTTCCATCATGTCCGATCGCAGTCCTCTGCCGCCCGGTGAATCCTCCGACCCGTCCGGCGATCCCTCCGACCCGTCCGAGCATCCTTCCGACCCGTCCGGCGATCCCTCCGGCCTGTCCGATCATTCCTTCGGCCCGTCCGTGGGGGCTCGCCT
Source organism: Frankia sp. CcCS3 (assembly GCF_977927575.1). Lineage (NCBI taxonomy): Bacteria > Bacillati > Actinomycetota > Actinomycetes > Frankiales > Frankiaceae > Frankia > Frankia sp. CcCS3. The sequence continues at coordinate 7,267 of NZ_CDWRCL010000174.1, read as the reverse complement.
GCCTGGCTGGTCTGGCGGGTGGGTGCCGGATGTCGAGACGGCGCGCGCCGATCTGGCCCCCTACCAGCCGAGGGACCGCCGTCCGCTCCCCGCCCGGCCTGCGCCGGTGCCGGTGGGGGAGGTGGCGGGGGTGGCGCTGGTGCCGGTGGATCCGTCTCCGCTTCCCCGGCCGGGGGTGGGTGAGCCGCGCCCGGGTGTCCGGCGGCCGATCGTCCCGGGGTGGCTGCGCTCGTGGGCGGCGTTGCGCGTGGCCGCATGCTGGGCGGTGGGCCACTACACCTACACCGCGGTCTACCACGCGGTGCGGGTGCCGGTGTACGCCGCCCGGCTGGTCGGCCGCGCCCCGCGCGGCGCCGGTCGGCTGCTGGGCGCGGTGGTGGGCTGGCTGGCCGACACCGACGCCCGGCCGGTGATCGCCGCTTCGGTCCGCCAGGAAGACGCCGGGATATATCTGCGGCTGGCCCGTCTGCATGACACCCGGACCCGGGCGCGGGCGTTCCTGGCCGTCCTGGGCGGCTTTCCTGCCCTCGCGCTGGCCGTGTGGTGGTGGAGCGCCGCCCCCGCCGGGGTGCGTCTGCTGCTGGGCGTCGCCGTGGTCGGCGGGCTCGGGGTGCTGGGGGCGCCGGCGGACCGGCCGCTGATGAGTCCGGCGGTGGTCCCGACCCGGGTGGGCCGGCTGACCGCGGACATCGTCGTCCGCGCGCTGGGGGCACTGGGCATCGCTGAGATCAACAAGGCGCGTCGCGAGGGTGGTGGGATCACCTTCCCCTCCCCGATCATGCGGGACGGTCCCGGCTGGCGCGCCGAGGTCGATCTTCCCTATGGGGTGACGGTGTCCGATGTCTTGGAACGCCGGGAACGGCTCGCGTCCGGGCTGCGCCGCCCGATCGGCTGCGTGTGGCCGGAGGCCGGGCACGACGCGCACGCCGGCCGGCTGGTGCTGTGGGTGGGGGATCAGGACATGTCCAAGGCCCCGGCCGCTGCCTGGCCGCTGACGCGGTGGGGGGTGACGGACGTGTTTGCCCCGGTGCCGTTCGGCTCCGACCCGCGCGGGCGGCCGGTCAGTATTCTCTTGTCGGAAAACAATGTGCTGGTCGGCTCGCTGCCCGGGGCGGGGAAAACGTCGGCGGTGCGGGTGCTCATGCTCGGCTGCGCACTCGACCCCACCTGTGAGCTGTGGGTGTTCAACCTGAAAGGAACCGCCGATCTGGACGCGGCGGAAAAGGTCGCCGCCCGTTATGCCTCTGGACTGGACGACTCCACGATGGAAATCGTGCTGGAAGCGTTACGGGATCTGCGGGCGGAGATTGTCCGCCGGGCCGCGGCGATTAAACGGCTACCGAAGGACCTGTGCCCGGATGGGAAGGTGACCCGGCAGATCGCCGGTTTGTGGTCGTACGGGTTGCATCCGCTGGTCGCGATTGTGGACGAGTGCCAGAACCTGTTCGCGCACCCGGCCTACGGCAAGGAAGCCGGCGAGTTGGCCACGGACATTATCAAACTGGGCCGGGCGCTCGGGGTGATTCTGATTCTGGCGACGCAGCGGCCGGATGCCGCCTCGTTGCCGACCGGGGTGTCATCGAATGTGTCGATCAGGTTCTGTCTGCGGGTCATGGGCCAGGTCGAAAACGATATGATCTTGGGGACGTCGATGTATAAGAACGGGATTCAGGCAACGACGCTGCGGCCGTCGGACAAGGGTATCGGCTATCTGGTTGGCGCCAGCGACGACCCGATGATTGTCCGCTGCGCGTACATCGATGCCCCGATCGCGGACGAGATCGCCGAGCGGGCGCGGGAAGCCCGTATCGCCGCGGGCCGGCTGTCCGGGCAGGCCGCCGGGGACAGCACCCCGCCGGAATCGGCACCGTCGCTGTTGGACGACATTCTGTCCGTGGTGCCCGGGGGCGAGGGCAAGGTGTGGTCAGAAACCGTTGTCGCCCGGCTCGCCGAGCTGCGGCCGGATGTGTACGGAGGTTGGGGTGCCGATCAGCTCGCGATGGTTCTCAAACCGTACGGAATCGAGACCGTGCAGATCGGCCGCCGGATAGCCGGGAAGGTCCTCAACCGGCGTGGGATCGAACGCCGCCACCTAGCCGCAGCGGTGGCGGAACGTGACCGGAAGCGGGTTGCCTGACGGTCCGCGGGGTGCTAACGATTAGCGGCTCTCCCGCTAACTGTTAGCACCCCTGTTAGCCCCCTCACAGGCCGCTGACCTGCTCGTTTGCCTGTTAGCGGCCCGGAGCGTGAAACCGCCGAAACCCCGGGGGGACGAGGGCTGTGGCCCCCTCCCGGCCCGGCTCGCCGCCCCGGCACCGTTGCCGCTACCCTGCGTGATCGGTCCGGGGGTGGTCGCTGGCATCCCGACCACGGGCAGGGCACCGGTGAAAGCCGGCGCACGCATCACCCATGGTGGTCGGCCGCGTGTTTTCCAGAAATCGCCTTGCGGGGTTAGTGCTGACCGCGTACGCCCTTTTTTCTGAACTATCCACCGCCTTTGCCCGCTCTGCTGTGAGGGGAGACAGCAGGAATGTCGGCTGTGCTTGATCTTTTTGCCGGCCCCGGTGGCTGGGGCTCGGCCTGCACCAGGCTTGGCCTGGCCGAAATCGGTGTCGAATGGGATCACTGGACCTGCGAAACCCGCCGCGCCGCCGGGCTGGCAACCGTTGAAAACGATGTCGGTGCCATCCACCCGGGCGACTACGCCGGGATTACCGGGCTGATCGCCTCCCCGCCCTGCCAGCCGTTCAGCAGCGCGGGAAAACGGCTGTGGCTGGCCGACCCCCGCGGCCGGCTCATTCACCAGCCGATGAGGTTCGCCCGCGTGCTGCGGCGGGTGTGGATCGCGATGGAAGAAGTCCCCGCCGTCCTGCCGATCTGGGAACGGTTCGCCTACGAACTGCGCCGCGGCGGCTACGCCACCTGGACCGGAATCCTCGCCGCCGAACAGTACGGGGTGCCGCAAACCCGCCGACGCGCCTTCCTCCTCGCTTCCCGGGCACAAGAAAGCGTCGGCCCGCCCGCGCCGAGTCACACCCGATATGGTGCGACAACCCCGCGATATGCGCCGCCGCTGAAACCCTGGCGGAGCATGGCCGACAGCATCGGCCGGGGGATCATCGACCGGCCATCCTTCACCGTCACCACCCACGGGAACACCTGGGGTGGAACCTACGCCCGCACCGCCCTCCGCACCGCACAGCTAACCGGCAGGTGGGCCGGACCGGTAGACCCCCTGACCGTCGCCGAGTTCGGCGCCCTGCAATCCTTTCCCGCCGACTACCCGTGGCAGGGCAGCAACACCAGCCGGCTTCTCCAAATCGGCAACGCGGTGCCGCCCCCCTCGCCGCCGCGGTCCTGTCCTCCGTCGCTTTCTCCCAGCCCCTTGCCCAAGCCGCGTAACGACGAACAGCCACCTACCCGCAAGACTCCCAGCGATCTTGACCTCCTCCCGCGTGGTGAGAGCGTCGTGATTCTCTCGGTGCAGGATTTCAGGCTTCCTGATGTGCTGGGGCATCTGGAGGCCGGAAGGGTCGTGCTCGTCCTTCCGGCCTTCCCACAGGCCACCTAGCGCGGACGGGCGGCTGAACCTCCGTTCCGCGCGCTGCTTTCCCGACGGAAACAGAACCCGTTGCCAAGGTCCACGATTCCGTCCGCGTCGGTCGTGTCCGTGAAACCCGTACCGATCTTGATTCCCCACTGTCCGTCATGCTCGGAAAGCGTCAGACCCCACGAGGCCATGATCGTTCGGAGCATGCCCCGCTTTTTGTCGGTGTCGCCGCTGGTCCACATGTCGCTGACCGTCCGCCCGATCTCCGTGTAGTCGTACACGTCAGAGACAAGCGCGAATTGTTCGATGGCCACCCGCAGAGCCTTGCGGGTGGCCACCAGCGCATCGAGTTCGTCATCGTCTTCCGTGACAGACAAACGGCTTTGCAGCCGGGAGAATTCTGCCCGCATCTCGTCCGGCTCGTGCGCGTTCCCCGCCACCCGCTGGAAAGCGAGAATAGGCGTCGTGTCACTGGAAAACATAGAATCGATTATGCCAATGATGGGGCGGGCGTCACAGCCGGTGAAGACACCGCACGCCTTGCGGGCTTTGGGGTTACCGCCACAGCGAAGCTTAGGAGTGCGCGGGTTTCCGGACGGAGCGCGACCGGCGTTCAGGTGCAGCTTCGCACCGCACGATGGGCATTGAAGGACGCCACTGATCCAGTTGGCGGCCTGTGCCACGGGACGGCCACCCTTGTTCCCTCTGGCGTCCGTCAGGTTCGCGGCAATCACCTTGTTGGCGCGCCACCACAGAGGCGAATCGACCACCGGTCCAACCTCATGCATCCACGTTTCGGTCGTACCCTCATACGTGTACCGGCATTCCTCGACCCCTGTGTGGTTCGCCGCGAACCGGACAAGGTTCTTAACCGATGATCGTAAATCCGGGCGATGGATTGCAGGAATTCGCGGTTGGCGACACGCTCGTAAATGTCCCTGACCGATTCCGGGTCGGCGCAATAAGCTTGCTTGGCGTAGCGTTCCCCCTTGACCGCCCAGAACGACGGCAGCGGACCGTGATGCGCGCCGTTGGCAATAATCATCGAGATGCCACGGTACGTGGTCTGCTTGACCGTCCTGGACTTCTCGGAATTCGCATGCTGAGCGACAAGAGTCACGATACGACCGGCGAAATCGGTCTTGCCGAACTGGGGTTCGGCAACCGAGATGATGTCGCCACCCGCAGACCGAATATCAAGCAAGATCTCCGCCTGCGCATCCAAATCGTCGCGACGGTCAAGCCGGGACGACTCGGTTACCAAAAGCGTCGTGTAGTCCCCACGCTGAATGTCAGCGATTGCCTCACGCAACGCCGGTTCCTGCGCCCCGTGGCTCGCCGAGTACCCGTGAAGGGTAAACCACTTGACGATCGTGATCCCTCGCTGAGCAGCCTCCTCAGCGAGGATCTTGACCTGTGAGGTCTCGTCCTGGCTACCCGTCGACACCCTGACGAATCCGGCACCTAGCTCGCCCACTGGCCCACCCTCGCTGTCGGTGCTGATCGCGGCCTGCACCGTGCACACTACCCGACAGCCTACGACACGGTCGTCCTCGCTCACGCTCGCGCCCTGCTGACCGGTACACCCGAGGGCCGCATCGCCTATCTGAACGCCGACCTGCGGGAACCGGGGAAGATCCTGGCTTCGGCCGAGGTACGCGACACGCTCGACCTGAGCCGCCCCATCGCACTGTCCCTGATCGCGATCATGCATTTTCTTCCCGATTCCGAGGATCCCTACGGCCTCGTCCGCCGCTACCTCGACGCCCTGCCCTCGGGCAGCTATCTGGCGTTCACTCATTGCACGGCCGATGCCGCGCCGGAGGAGGCCGGACGGCTCGTCGAGGTCTACCGGCAGCGGGGGATCCCCCTCACGACGCGTACCCGCGCCGAAGTCGAACTTTTTTTCGACGGTCTGGAGCTCGTCGAGCCGGGAGTGCAGATCGTCCATCGCTGGCGGGCCGAGGTGACCCCGGACGGCCCGACCGATGCCCAGGTCAGCGGGTACGGCGGCGTCGCCCGGATTCCCTGACCATCGACACTCGCGAGCGTTCACGAGGTCGGGTCCGCCTGATCGCGAGGTGGCCCCATGCGCGGTGGCACCGCGCGCGGCGGCCACATTGTGGGGAGCAAGGCACGGTCCAGGGACCGCAGACCGTGCCCAGGTCCCCCAAATTTACCGGCCGACGTGTCGGACCCGGGTGGGATGGTGGCTTTCGTCGCCGATGACGGTGGTGTAGCCTGTGAACCGAGTACGCGGCAATCGAGGGCACAGCATTCGTGGCGGGTCGTCGAGGCCCGGCGGATGCCGAGGGGGGAGACGCGCCGTGGTGGAGCCGGAGGCCGAGGGCGGGCTGTTCCCCGTGCCGCGGGGGTCCCAGGGCAGCAGAGGGTCCCAGGGCCGCTGGGGGCGCCGCCTTCGCCCGCCGCGCCGGGGGGGGGAGTGGGTGGCACCGGCGGCCGGGGCGCCGACGGCCGTACGGCCGCGGAGGTCCTCGACGCACCACAGCTCTTCGAGCCGGCGACGTCCTATGAGGTCCGGGATGCCTTCGCCGAACTCGTCCGCCGGCATCTGCTCGGCCCGTGGAGCGGCGAGCGCGAGCAGTTCCACCCCAGGGCGATGGGCCCGCGCGAGCGGTACCTCGTCGGCATGCTCGGGCCGAAGCCGGCTCCGCGCGGTGCCCGGGAGGCCGCCGCCGCGGACGTCGTCGCCGACACGGAGACGGCCGTGCAGGGCGACGCGGACGCCGACCTGCCGGAGATCGCCACCCCGCAGAACCGGGGGCGGATCTGGGCGTCGTCGATGGGACTCTCCTTCGCCGGGCTGGCCGGAACCGCCGGCACGGATTCGGTCGACGTCCTCGCCGTCACGGCGGCCTGGGGGCATTACACCAAGCGGGAGGTGGAGGACGACGAGGGCCGCAAGCGCAGCGCGTGGACCCGCGAACCGGTGGTCTTCGCGAACCGGGAGATCCGCCTGGATGATCACCTGGGCGCCGGTTCCCGGCGGATGCCGCTCGTCGGCGACGACGAGACCGGGGTCTTCCTCGTCGTCACCGTCCGCGAGCGCGGTGCCCGTCGCGTCGTCGAGCTGACGCTGGTCAACAGCCAGCCGGAGCCGCCCTCGTCCGCGGACACGGCGTGGCTGTTCCAGCCGACGCTGTCGGTGACCGCGCTGGACGGCGCGCGCGCCGTCTTCCTGCCCGTCGACGATCCCGAAGACGAGTGGTCCGGCTCCGGTTCTGGCACCGGCCTTGGCCCTGGCTCCGGTTCCCCCGAGGGCGACGCGCCGCTCGCCGGCGCGCCGCCCCTCGACGCTGATCACGAGGATCTGCACCTCACAGTTGTTGTACCGGGGGGAGCGTCGCTACGCGACCGGTCGCAACGTCGCGGTGCATCCGCACGTCCGGCCCGGTGAGCGGTGCGCCCACCGGCTGGAGACCACCTGGCTGCCCACCTACGACGTGCCGGCGACGGTCGCGCCCGCCGGGCCCGGCACGCCGCTGGCCGGGGTCGAACTGGCCATGGACACTCTCGCCGTGGCCGGGCCCGCCGCCCTGCGGCGCGGGTTGATACCCCTCGCCGACGGTTACGCCTCCTGGCTCGACGAGCGCGAGGCCGAGGTCGCGGGCCTGCCGGCGCGGCTGCGCCCGGCCGCCCGCACGGCGATCGGCGACGCCCGCCGAGCGGCGGACCGCATCCGGGCCGGCATCGCCC
>NZ_CDWRCL010000173.1:0-8897 GCF_977927575.1 Frankia sp. CcCS3 | reverse complement strand
AGGTCACCTCCCAGACCGACGCCGACGGCAACACCACCACTACCGGCTACGACACCGACGGACAGATCTCCTCCGTCAACGACGGCAAGGGCAGCTACGCCTACGTCTACGACACCGCCACCGAACACCGCGGCCTGGTCACCAGCCTTGGCGTCGGCGCCGGGTCGGCACCGTCCACCTTCACCGCCACCTACAACGGCGACGGAGCCCTCACCAGCCAGACCTACCCGAACGGCCTCGTCGCCACCACCCGCCTCGACAACACCAACAAGCCGACCAGCCTCGCCTACGCCAAGTCCGGCACACCGTGGCTGACCTTCTCCCAGGCATACTCGATCCACGGCCAGGTCCGTCTCGACGCCAGCACGCCCGCGACCAAGACGCTGGGCTACGACCCGGCGGGCCGGCTGACCTCGGTCGTCGACGCGGTCAGCTACGGCGGGCCGCGGATCTGCACCACCCGCACCTACACCTACGACCTGGATTCCAATCGCATCGCCCTGACCAGCTACCCGGATGCCGGCGGTCAGCCGGACACCGGGAACTGCTCCACCGGCACGACCCCGCAGGTCTACTCTCACAGCTATGACCAGGCCGACCGGATCACCGACACCGGCTACACCTACGACCTGTTCGGCCGAACCACGGCTGTGCCGGCCGCCGACGCGGCCGGTGTCGCGCTTACCGTCGGCTACCACGTGAACGACATGGTCGCCTCGCAGACCGCAGGCTCGACTACCCGGACCTACACCCTCGACCCAGCACGGCGCATCCGATCCTGGAGTGAAGGATCGACGAGCTGGACTAAGGGGACGTAATGAAGTAACAAATACGTGATCGAGAGCATCATCGCAGGTCACAGGCCTGTGGAGGGTTCGAAACGCGCAAGTTATTTCATTTCGACTCCTAACCACTACCCGCTGGTTCGATACGACGGCACGACAGGTTCGACGGCGGCCGAACTCGGCGACAGCCCGGCCTGGATCGGCGTCACCGGCGGCGGGTGGACCCGCAACATCCTCGGAATCGGTGGAGATCTCGCCGCCGTCCAAGACAACACCGGCACGGTCACGCTGCAGCTGGCCAACCTGCGCGGAGACATCGTCGCCACCGTCCCCGACGACACCGCCGCTACCGCCATCGCCAGCTACGCCGAATCCAGCGAATTCGGCACCCCCTATTTCGCCAGTACCGCCTACGCCCGCTACGGCTGGCTCGGCGGAAAGCAACGCTCCCGCGACACCCTCGGCGGCCTCACCCTCATGGGCGTCCGCCTTTACAACCCCTACACCGGCCGTTTTCTCTCCACCGACCCCATCTTCGGCGGCAACGCCAAGGAGTCGAAATGAAATAACTTGCGCGTTTCGAACCCTTCACAGGCCTGTGACCTGCGATGATGCTCTCGATCACGTATTTGTTACTTCATTACGTCCCCCAACCCCTACGACTACGCCAACCAGGACCCCTACAACAAACTCGACCTCTGACGGGCGAAGGTGCGCTTGGGTCGGATGGAAATATCTTTGCTTCCCGGACTTCTTACGTCCCCTATGTCTGGCCGATTTTTGGATACACGGTCTACTGCGGTTGGACATTTGGAATATGGCGGTAGGAGGTCGCTAGTGATCATCGGAAACAGTCGGCACCCCGGCTGGTACATGCCGGTCACGGTCATCGGATACAGTTTGATCGCCGCATTGATTGTGATAGCGGCTTTTGCTGGAATCCCAGGCATCTGGGTAGTCGTTTTCGCAGCCCTTTTGGGTGGCGCTTTCAGGTTCTTGCTGAGGAGGATGCTGCACGAGGATGGTTGAGCCGTTTGCTGCACCAAGCTGAGCTATATATCCATGTGATCAATTCGTGTTACCCTTCGGTCGCCATCCCTCCAGAAAATATGCCGTAAGGTAAACGTTCGGAAATCCTGTGGGAGGGCATGATGGATATCAGTGTCTCATCCGTGAGACAGGGGCCGTCCTGCTGCTCCTTCTAGCTCCGTGGAAAGCATGTTCGAGGCTGCTCGTCGCGCTCCGGCCTTCGCCTGATCGTCCCGGTTGTCGGTCGGGATCGGGTCGGGACCCGGATCCGGGGGAGATGCCGCCAGGTCACGGCTGGCCGCGAACAGCAGGTCCTCGCCGGTCGCCGGGCGTAGTCGCAGGTCGGCGAGCGCGCCGACCCCGACTCCGGCCCGGGTCAGGGCGGTGCGCGCGGCGGCGGGGCCGGCACCGTAGAGGACCGCGATCATCTCCGGGCCGGTCGGATCCGGCCGGTACACCAGGTCCGTGCGGCGCAACGCCGGGCGGGGGGCGCCGACCGGCAGGGTGAAGCGGGCGTGCGTGAGATCATCGTCCCGGCACCGGCGCTCCAGGCCCCGATCCGGTCCCCGACCCCGCTGCGGCGCGCGGCCTTGTTCCCCTGCTTCGGCCCGCTTCGCCGCCGGTCCGGCCAGCCGGTCGATCTCGGCGGTGACCACCCGGGCCAGCAGCTCGGCGCTGGCGTCCCAGGTGAACCCAGCCGCCCAGGCGCGGGCCGCCGCGCGCAGCTCGGCCAGTAGCCATAGCGCCGCGTCGAGGGTCTTCTCCAGCGGCTCGCCCTCGTCGACCAGCCATCCCGTCGTCCCGTCCCGGACCGCGTCGCGCAGCCCCGGGACCCGGAACGCCACCGCGGGCACCCCGAGGGCGGCCTCCAGCACCGACAGCCCCCAGCCCTCACCATGCGAGGGGTTGACCGTCAGCCAGGCCGAGGAAAGCAGCCGGTCGCGGGTGGCGGCATCGGTGTAGCCGTGCCAGCGCACGGCGTCACCGTCCCGGTCGGTCGTGCCTCTCGAGCCCGGAGCGGCCCCCGGGTCGGTGGTGGTCACCGTATCTGGGGTGGTCAGCCCGAGGGCGACCGCGCGGGCGGTCAGGCGTTCGCGGTCCGGGCCGTCGCCGATGATGTGGACGGTGAGCCCGGGATGCGCCCCGACCAGCGCGGGCAGCGCGTCGAGGAGCAGGTCGAGCCGCTTGTGCGGCACGAGCCGGCCGACGCACACGATGGTGGGTGCCGTCGCGGGGCCGCCATCCGAGCCTGCGGGCCCGCCGCCAGCCGGGCCCGTGAACGCGGTGGCCCCGGCGGCCGAGCTAGCCCCGGCGGCCGAGGTGGTCACCCCGTTGGGGACCAGGAAGCGCGGGCCGGGCAGGCCGAGGATGTCACGGGCCTCGGCGCGGGTCGAGGGGGAGACGACCACCACCGGTCGGCGCCGGTAGACCCACCGGCTGCCCGGCGCCTCCAGCAGCTGCCCGACCCGGGCGACCGGCCCGGGGAAGTACAACGGGAACTGTTTCTGATGAACGTGGTGGAGCACCTGCACGACGGGGGTGCTCGCCGGCAGCACCAGGGGGCTGAAGAACGGGATCCCGTTCTGGCAGTCGACGACGGCGTCGACGCGGTGCCCGGCCCGCCCCAGGCTGGCCAGCCGGGCGAGCACCGACGGATAGACGCCGAAGGTGCCGCCCCCGCGGCGCACCTCGACGCCGCCGACGGACTCGGCGACGGGCGGACCCGGGCGTTCACCGTCCGTGGCCCGCGAGGTCAGCAGGGTGACCCGGGCGCCGGCCGCGGCGAACCGTTCGGCGATCGACTGGCAGAACAGCTCCGCCCCGCCGGCCTGCGGATGCTCCCGGTCCCGCCAGTTGAGGAACACCACGTGCCGGCCGGCGAGGGTGGGCAGGTACCGGCGCTCCCGGGACCCTCCGCGGTGTATCGACCCTTCCGGGGGTGTCACGCTGAGGCTTCCCGTCACCGGTGGCATTCCTTCCGTTTCGTTCCGCTCGCCAGGGCTTACCATGTTCGTCTGCAACGTTCGCCTGCAACCTACCGATGTCGGAAAATCGTCGGCCATTTACCATGGTCGGTGTTTCGCTGTGGGTGATTCGACGTGTCCCGTTCCCGGTGGGGAGACTGATGGCGAAGCCCTCGCGTGAGGCTGTGACGGGCCTGCTGGCCGGTCCGGCAGCGCTGGCCGTCGCCGGCATGCTCGTCAACGGGTGCAACCTGCTGATGAACCTGATCGTCGCCCGGTCGCTGGACCCGGACTCCTACGGCGCCGTGTCGGTGCAGGTCAGCATCTTCCTGATTCTCTCGGTCGCGGGTAACGCGCTGCTGATCGCCGTGGTGCAGCACGAGACGTCTGGGCCGGGGGGCACCCGGCGCGAGCAGTGGTCCTGGATCCGGCGGCTGCGGGGCGCCTGCGGCGTCGGCATCGTGATCTCCGCGATCGTCGCGGTGGTGCTGTGCCGGCCGGTGGCCGCGCTGATATCTTATCCGCATCCGCTCGCGATCGCCGAGGCGACCATCGGTGCCGCGCTGTGGACGCTGCTGTGCGTCGAACGCGGCCTGCTGCAGGCCCGGGGGGCCTATCCGCGCCTCGCCGTCAACTTTGTGGTCGAGGGCTTCGTCCGGATCGGCCTGGTGATTGTGCTCGTGCTGGGCGGGCTCGGGGTGAACGGCGCGGGCCTGGGCATCGTGCTCGGCGTCGTCGTCGGCGCCGAGCACGCCCGGTGGGCCGTCACGCGCACCCCGCGGCTGCCGCGTCCGCCCGTGTCCCAGCGCGGGGCGACCGTGCTGCCTGACGACGGCACACCGCCGGCCACCGGGCCGATTCCGCTGCCGATCCCGGCGCCGCGCGCCAGCGCCCGGCACAGCGTCATCGCCGACACCACCGTCGCCCTCGGCGCGCTGATCCCCCTCGCCCTGCTGCAGAATATGGACGTCGTCATCGTCGGCTGGCTGGGGTCCTCCGGGGTCGGCGGCTACGCGGCGATCTCGACGGCCTGCAAGGTACCGGTCTTCATCGGGCTGGCGGTCGCGAACTTCCTGCTGCCCGAGGCGGCACGACGGCGCAAGGAGGGACGCCCCGCCGGGGGCACGTTGGTCGTGGCGCTGGTCTTCGTCGTCGCTCCCGGGCTCTTCCTCGCCGGGCTCGGTCTGTTCGCGGCCAAGTGGTTGATCGGACTCGTCTTCGGGGCGCATCTCACCGACGCCGCCTCCGCGCTGTCGGTGCTCGCGCTGAGCATGACCCTGCTGGCCGTCACCCTGATGTTCACCACGTACCTGCTCGGCGCCGGGGTGCGCCGGGTCGTCGGCGTGCTCGCCGTCGCCACCGTGGCGACGGCTGGGGCGCTCGTCTCGGCCGGCGGCGGATCGATGGCCACGGCCACCGCCGCGCTCGCCGCCGAGTCGGTGACCGCGCTCGCGGTCGGCCTGCTCGTGGTCCAGCTGCATCACACCGACCGCCGGGCGGCGCGGGCCGCCGAGACGCACCGGCGGCCGGCGGGGGGCGTGGGACTACCCGACCCCCAGCCCGGCGAGGGGGTCCCGGCCCGGGTGTGAGGAGTTCCTCTGCCCGACGAGTCCCAGCCCACCCCGCGCGGAGAGGCCACCGCTGATGCCAGCCCAGACCCGTCCGAACGCGGACGGCGGTGAGCCCGGTTCTCCCGGTTCTCCCGGTTCTCCCGGGTCGTCGGGGTCGTCGGGGTCGGTGCGCTCGCCGCTCGCCGTCACCCGCCGCCGCCTGCTCGCGACGGCCGTGGGCCTCGGCGCGACGTCCGCCGGCGCCCTCGTCGCCGCGCGCCTGCTCTCCTCGTCCTCGGGTCCGACCTCCTCCGGTGACCTGCCGCTGAGCCGACCCTCGGCACCGGTCGGCGGGGTCACCGTGGGCCCGTCGATGCCGGCCGGGGCGGTGGCGGGCCTGCCCAGGAACCTGCTGACCATCTATGGCGCACCCGGCACCTTCGGAAACCTCGACGACCAGTCGGCCATCGAGATCGCCGAGGTGCCGGGCTGGGGCTTCGGCCCCGGTCAGGCCGCCTTCCTGTCCGCGGTCGCCGCGGACGGTACCGTCTTCCTCGCGACGACTCCGTTCACCGACGACCAGGCGAAGCTGACCGGTACGGGCATGGAGATCGAGATCTTCGAGCCGGTCACCGAACGGTTCACCCGCCTGGTGATCCCCTCAACGAAGGGCCGGACGAGCCTGCCCCGGGCCGACCCGAACTACCATGGTGTAGGCGGCGGGGACATCTCGGACGTGATCGTCGTGCCCGGCCCGGACGGCACCGAGCGGGTGGTCTTCGTCTCGCTGATGCCCTTCTTCGGCTGGAACACCTCCGTCGACGGCGAGTTGCCGAGCATCGGTCAGCTCCGGCGGGACTCCCTGGGCGGACGGTGGGCCTACGACCGGACGGCATCCAGGACAGCGGCTCAGCTCGCCAGCGCCGCCCCGCCGTACGTGGCGGCGCTGGCCTTCCCGGTGCTCGCGCCGCTGGAGCCGCGCTCACCGCGCGGGCCGTCCTCGATCGCCCGGCTGCCCCGCAGCGGGCACCTGGTCATCGCCCAGTACCTGGGGACCGGGGTCGGCGGCACCGACAACGGCGCCCTGCTCGTTGTCGACCTCGCCGGCCGGGTGCGGGCGCACTGGCAGTACCCGCAGGCCCGCCCGCTGGGCCTCGAGCTGGTCGTGAACCCGCGGGAGGTCGTCGCCGATCCCACCAGCGAACCTGATGACGAACGGTTCGTGCTGATCAGTGACGTGCGCGGGCTGGACTTCCGGGCCCAGCCCTTCCCCGTGCAGGAGTTCTCCTACTCGGCGTCGCGGGGCACCATCAGCCCGAAGAGCACGGCGGTGCGCGCCGTTCAGGACGGCTCCCGGATGGAGTCGGCCGTGTTCGGCACGGACGGCACCTTGTACGTGGCCCGCACCAAGGCCGACGGGCTGCGGGCGGAGACCCTCGCCGTCTACCCGAAGATCGATGGGAAACGCGGCCTGGTGACCCGGGCCCCCGCCACGGGCAACTGGCCGGTCGACACCTGGGGCATCGCCAACCGCCCCGACTACCTGATCGCGGGCACCGACCGGGGTGGGCTGGTGCGCAGCATCACCGTCGATCCAGCCACCGGCGCGGTGCTGCTCGCCGGGCTCGACGGCCTGGTGCAGGTCGTGCGGCCGGCGGGGCGCGGCACGCGGATGACCTTCCGCACCGACCGGCCGATCGACGTGGGGCTGAGCAGGCTGCGGGGCCCCGCGACCCGGTATGTCGGGGTGCGCCGCGGCGCGGTCGACGCCCGCCGGCGCAGCCTGTGGCTCCCGGTGAACCAGCTGGTGCTCGACGGCCTGCCCCGGCCGTACCCCCCGTTCAAGCTCGATCAGTGGTTGCTGCGCGTCAACCTGGATGTGCTGCTCGGCGACGAGTAGGTGACGGGCGGCCGGCGGGGGCCAGCGGCGCTCGGCGGGGGCCTGCGGGGGCCGGCGGCGCTCAGCCCCCGCCGGCGGCGCCGTGTAGCGGCAGCGCGAGCAGGTAGGGGTCGACGTGGGTGCCGAGGAAGCCGAGATGGCGGTAGAATGCCCGGCCGGGTTGCCGTATCGCGTGGGCGAGCAGGAGCGGCACTCCGACCATGCGATGGACGGTCAGTGACCGCATCACGGCGTCCCGCACGAGTTGGGCGCCGACCCCGCGGCCCTGGTAGCGGACATCGACCGCGAGCCGCCCCACGAACATCGCCGGAACGGGTTCGGTGGACCGGCGCGACCACCGGCGTGAACCGGGGATCCGTTCCAGGGCGGCGGTGGCCAGGCAGTAGTAGCCGGCGATCCGGGTACCATCGACGATCACGAACGTGTTCGTCGTCCGGTCCTGCTGGTGTTCGAGGGCGTGGTGGCGCAGCCAGCCGTCGAGCAGGTCGTCACCGCTGTTGAAGGTGAGCCGGTCCGGGCCCTCGGACAGGGCCGCGGGCTTGGCGAGGGGCACTGCGTAGGATCCTTTCTTGGGACCGCGTCGGACCGCGTCGGGACCGCCGGTCGACTGGCCGGCTGGTCGGCCGACCGGGAGGCGGGCAGAGGTGGCGGGGTGCTCCGGCTACTCCGGCTGCTCCGAGCCCGGTTCCTCGTCGAGGAGCCGGCGCAGCCGGGGGGAGTCCGGCGGCGGCGTGTCGAGCAGCGCCTCGAGCTTGCTCCAGTCGGCATCCGGGACGCGGAACAGGCGGCGGTCGGCGAGAACCTCTCGCGCGTATCGCTTCATGGCCTCGACGGCGAAGTCCTCAAGGGACAGGCCCTCACCCTCCGCGGCCGAGCGGATGATCTCGGCTTCGTCCTGGGGTAGCCGTACCGCGAGTCTGTCGTCCCTGGCGGTGCTCATACTGGCAGTCTGCCCTCCGGGTCTTCGGACCCGTTTCCCCGGGTCTCGCTCGCCGACGTGGGTACCACATCCATCGCGGCCGGGTCGCCCGGATGCCCGGAGGCCGGCCGGAGCGCGGATCCGGTCGGCCGCCCGGCATCTCTTCGTACCAGATCTTCGCACCAGAGAGGTCCTACGCCCGTGGCGCTTTCGCCTGTCCCCACCGTCCCGCTCGCGCACGGTGCCCGGATGCCCAGGCTCGGGCTCGGAACCTGGCCGCTGAACGACCGGGAGGTCCAGGGGGTGGTGGAACAGGCGCTCGGGCTGGGCTACCGGTTGATCGACACCGCGCACAACTACGGCAACGAGAAGGGGGTCGGCGCCGGGCTACGCGCCGTCAGCGTGCCCCGCGAGGAGCTGTTCGTCACCACGAAGTTCAACAAACGCTCACACAGCGTCCGCGGCGTGCGCAGGGCCGCGGTGGAGAGCACCCGCCGGATGGGGCTGGACTACCTCGATCTGCTCCTCATCCACTGGCCGAACCCGTGGCGGGATCGGTACGTCGAGGCCTGGAAGGGGCTCGTCGAGCTGCTGAAGGACGGCCAGGTACGCGCGATCGGGGTGTCGAACTTCAAGACGACCCACCTCGACCGGCTGCTGGCCCAGACCGGTGTCGCGCCGGACGTGAACCGGATCTTGATCTGTCGTTGATCTTGTGATTCTTCTGGCCCGCCGGTGATCATCGGGCGA
>NZ_CDWRCL010000172.1:1185-9293 GCF_977927575.1 Frankia sp. CcCS3 | reverse complement strand
ATCAGCGACAGATCCCCACCGATGGCCCGGACCCGTGCTCCGGGCCCGACCCGTGGTCCGGGCCCGAGGGGCGGCCTGGCTCCGACCGGTGTTCGAGCCGGCCGGGATGATCGGCTGGATCGCCGGTGGACGGGGAAGGCGTAGGCATCGGTCACGCTCCGGAGCTATCTGTGTTGCCTCCGGATCGACGCGCGTTACCTGTCGGCCCGACGGCTGTGTCCCTGCTGTATAGCGCAGCAGGTCACACCGCCTGAAGGCCCCGGGGCAGCCGATTTCGCCGGAAAATGCTTCAGGCGATTAACATGCCCTGGGCCTGGCTCCCCGCGCTCGGGCGTGCCCGGGGTCAGACGCCCGCGGACTCCCGTGACGGTCGGAGTTCGACGAGCGAGTCGTAGCTCGGGAAGAAGAGCCCCTCGTGCCCGTCATCCCAACGCACGACGAACGGCGGGCGTCCGTCCTCGCCGCGTACCTCGACCACGGTCCCGTGTCGTTCTGGGCTGCCCACCGTGCGGCCGTGGACGACGAACCTCTCTCCGACGGATGCGAACATCATGATGGCCGACCTCCCTGCCGGGCGATCCGGTCTGTTCTGCCTGGATGCTCCGGTGACCGATCGCATGCGCGTGCTCTCTGCCTAGCACGAGGTGCCGGTCGCGGCATATTCGGAGTCCGAAAGGTCGCGAATTCCCGGCTCAGGACAGCCGCTCGACGACCAGCGCCATGCCCTGCCCGCCGCCGACGCACATCGTCTCCAATCCGATGGTCGTGTCGGTGGTGTGTAGTCCGTTCAGCAGGGTGGTGAGTAGGCGGGCGCCGGTCATTCCGAACGGGTGACCGAGCGCGATCGCGCCACCGTGCACGTTCAGCTTCGCGACGTCGAGCCCGAGTGCCCGGTAGGCCGGGATGACCTGCGCCGCGAATGCCTCGTTCAGCTCTACCAGGTCGACGTCGTCGATCGTCATCCCCGCCCGGGCCAGGGCCCGCCGGGACGCCTCCACCGGGGCCAGGCCCATGATCTCCGGTGACAGCGCGCTGACGCCGGTGGAGACGATCCGGGCCAGCGGGGTGATGCCGAGCTCGCGGGCCCTGGTGTCGCTCATGACGATGACCGCAGCGGCTCCGTCGTTGAGCGGGCAGGCGTTACCGGCCGTGACGGTACCGTCTGGGCGGAACACCGGCCTGAGGGCGGCCAGCGCCCGCATCGTGGTTCCCGGCCGGGGACTGTCGTCGCTGTCGATCACCCCGCCGTCGGGCAGCGGCACCGGAATGATCTCCCGCTTGAAGAAGCCGTCCGCGACGGCCCGCTCCGTCAGGTTCTGCGAGCGGCAGGCGTACTCGTCCTGTTCGAGGCGGCTCACGCCGGTGAGCTGGGCCACGTTCTCGGCGGTCTGCCCCATAGCGATGTAGACGTCGGGCAGCTCGCCGGCCGCCCGGGGATCCGTCCAGGGCGCGGACCCCGCCTGCGCGCGGGCCGCCGTACGGGCCTGGGCCTCGCAGTAGCGCGGGTTCTGGGTGTCCGGCAGGCTGTCGCTGTTGCCCCTGACGAAGCTGCTGACGACCTCCACCCCGGCGGCGATGAACGCGTCGCCCTCTCCCGCGCGGACGGCGTGCGCGGCCATCCGCAGAGCCTGCAGGGAGGAGGCACAGTACCGGGAGACCGTCGTGCCGGGAACGGTGTCGAACCCGAGGCTGACGGCGACGACGCGGCTGATGTTGTGTCCCTGTTCGCCTCCGGGTAGCCCGCAGCCGATGATGAGATCGTCGATATCGGCCGGGTCGAGGGCCGGAACCTGGTCCAGGGCTGCCCGGACGATGACGGCCGCGAGGTCGTCGGCCCGCATCCCCCGCAGCGAACCCTTGAACGCCCGCCCGATCGATGACCGGGTTGCGGCGACGACGACGGCCTCGGTCACATGCCCTCCCAGTTCTTGGCGTTCCCGGCGTTCCCGGCGTTCCCGGTGTTCTTGGCGGCAGGATCGCGGGAGCCGCGGTCCCTGCGGCCAAATGATCAAAATTCTAACGCGGACGAGCGCCCGCGGTCGCGGGTGGCCGAGCCGACGCGGCGAGGGGGACCCGTCGGGTTACGCTTTGATCATCCCGTCGCCAGCGAGCCGGATGGCGTGCCCGATGCGAGCAGACCTTGGTACACCCCGTGATGTCGCGGCCCTCGCCGCGGCCGCGGGCGAACTGCGCGAGCGCGCCGCCCGGCTGCGCCGGCTCGCCCCGGAGGTGGCCGGGGTGCTGGCCGGTGTGCGTACCGCCGACACCCCGCGGGCCTGGCGGTCACCGTGGCGGATCCGGTGCGCCGCCCGGCTGGACGACTGGCAGCGGGCGCTCGACGTCGGCGCCGGGGTGCTGCGCGATCGGGCCGGGCTGCTCGACTGGCTCGCCGAGCGGTACGACGAGCGTGCCCACGCCTTGCGCCTCGGTCTCGGCGCGGCTGCCGTGGTATCCGCCGATGAGCTCGCCCGGCTGCGCCGGTTCGACGCGTCCGGCGGCGTCGGGAACGACCCACGGATGTGGATGCTGGCCCACCGACTGGCCACCGGCGGCACCGGGGACGGCAGGCCCGCCGGGATGGTCCCGATTGACGAAACCGTTCTGTTCGATCCGGTCCTGCTGGGCGTCCTGTCCGACCGCCTGCGGGCAGCGGGCGACCGGTCGGCAGCCCTGGCTCGGGCCGTCGCCGCGGACGGGGGACGGTTGAGCCGGCTGCCCGGTCCGTTCGGCGGCGCGGACTGGTCCGGTCCGCACGGCCTGTTCGGGGAGCGCAAACCGCCCGGTCTGGCCGGCTCGCCCGGTCTGGCTGGCTCGTCCGGACGGGACGACCCCGTCGGGTTCGGGCTGCACGCGGTCGCCGTCGGAGCGCCGGCCATGGCGCGCGGCATCGACCGGCGGATGGCGCGTTTCGCCGCAGCCGAGCTGGTCGCCCGCATCGGCACGGATCCGGCGGCAGTGACCGTCAATGATCTGGCGGCGATCAGCGCTCGGCTGGCTGGCCTGTCCGCGGCGATGCGCCAGGCGGCCATCTCCCGGCTGCGCGGCCGGCCCCTGGCGGTCCTTGCCGCAGTGGCCGCCCGGGTGATCGAAAATCCGGGCCCCGGCATCCTTCGCTACCTGCCGGCGCTGGCCGACCTCACCGACACCCTGATCGCCGGGGCCTCCTCGGCCATGATCGGAGACCTCCTGCTGGCTTTCCCATGGCTCGAACCCGGCTACCCTGTCGTCCGCGGACGCCCCGGCGAGGTCGTGGCGGTCGACCGCACCGGCGACCCGACGGTGCGTGACGGGATCAGCCCGAGCGATGTGGGGCAGGGCGGCGTCGCCGACTGCTACCTCGTCGCGGCGCTGATCGGCATCGCCCGCCAGGATCCTGGGCTGCTCGCGGAGCGGCTGCGGGCCAACCCCAACGGCACTGTCACGATCACCATGCACCCCCGCGGACCGGCCGGCGCCGGCGTGGGCGTCACCGTCACGGCCGCACTGCCCGCTCGTCGGGTCCAGCCGCCGTACGGGCGGTCAGAGGATCGATCGGAGGATGAGGTACCCGGGCCGCAGGCGCCGGGCACCTCCCGGTCACGTGCGGCCGGGTACGAGGAGGTCGCGATGGACGGCGACGACGCGGCGGGACGGCCGGAGCTGTGGCCGGCGCTGTACGAGAAGGCCTACGCCCGGCTGCACGGCGGCTATCCCGCCATCGAATTCGGAAATGCGGCGACGGCCCTGCGGACGCTCACCGGGCGATCGGCGCACGTGCTCGCCGCCCACGAGGCGACCGTTCCCGCCCTCGGGGAGCTCCTCGCCGGCGGCGAGGTGGTGATTGTGACCACCCGGCGTCGAACCCGACCTGGCGGGCTCGTCGCGGCGCACGCCTACACCCTGCTCGCCGTGGACGCGGCGCGCCGGCGGGTGCTGCTGCGTAATCCGTGGGATCCGGCGCCCGGGCAGAACAACGAGCGGTGGTACGCCTGGGACGGGATCCTCCCGGGCACGCATGCGGTCGTGCACGGCCCGACCCGTTGACGACCGGTCGCCGCTGCCCCGCTACCACTGCCGAATGATCGCCACCGGGGTGGGGCAGTGAAGCATGCACTGGTGGCTGACCGATCCCAGCAGCAGCTCGGCGAAGCCGCCGTGACCGCGGGCGCCGACGACGACGAGATCGCACTCGCGGCCCTTGACGATCAAGGCCTGGGTGGCCGAGGCGGGCACCACCACGGCCCGTAGGTCCAGTCCGGCCGGCAGTTGGCCGCGGTCGCGGACGCCCGCGATGGACTCGTCGAGCACGGCCCGGGCCTGGTCCTCCAGGGCCTGGGTGATCTCCCCCGGTGCCTCGGCGAACGGCAACGGGATCGCCGCGAGCCAGGCGTGCACGGCGATCAGCGGAACCCCGCGCAGCGCGGCCTCCCCAGCGGCCCAGGCGAGGGCCGACAGTGCGTTGGGGGAGCCGTCCACACCCACGGCGATCGGCCGGGACAGTCGGGACGGCGCGCCGGCCGGGATCGTGCCTTCGGCGGCGGTCGCACCCGAGCCGATGGTCGCACCCGAGCTGGCGATGGCGGCCTCGACGTCACCGCGGGCGATCACAACCGGAACCGTGGCATGTACGGCGACGGAGGCACTGACCGACCCGATTCGCAGCCGGTGCAGCAGTCCCTGCCCCCGGGCACCGACCACGATCATGCGGGCGTCGCGGCCGACCGTCAGCAGGGCCTCCGCGCCCGGCAGGTCCACGGCTTGCTCCGCCACGGAGACGGTCGATCCCGGTGGCGTGACCGCCGTCACGGTCTTGTGTAGCGTCCGCTCGGCCGCCTGCGCTAGACCGGCCCGCATCCCGGACTGTGCCGTACCGCGGGCGAAGCCGATCACGGCTCGGATGCCGCACCCCTGCCACTCCGCCTCGGTGAACGCCCAGCGCAGCGCCGTGTGGGAGCCCGCGGAACCATCGACCCCGACCACGATGTCGGCCATCGTCCGCCTCCTTCGAAGCCCGGTCCGGGATACCCGGCTGGTCGGCCTGGAACCCCGTCCGCCAGCGGGGGAGGCCAACGCGGAGTGGAGCTGCCCGCCGATCAACAGCTTCCGGTGTTGTTTTCGTGTGTTCGAGCCAGGTGAACCCTACGTTGGGCCATCCTTCCCACGCATCGGCATGATCCATGGTGGGAAGTGGTGAATGGTTGGGTCGCGGGTCCCCGGTAACCCCGTAGTCGGACCGGAAGCCACTGGGCGCCAGCGGCTCCCCTGCCGTGATCGATCGATAAGACGACGAGGTACGACCATGGAGATCCACGATCCCTGTCGTCGGCGACGGTGGTTGGCTTCCGTTGTGTGGCGGCGGGTCGATCTGGTGAGGTGGCTGTTCCCGTCCGGCCTCGCCGGGCAAGGACGAAGAATGCCGTGACCGGGCGGTCCGGTTTCTCCCGGTGTTCCGGTTCCCGGCGATTTTTCTTGTGCGCCGAGTCCCGTCGTCGTTCCGGCTACCGGTGGGCTGGTTCAACCGGTGAGCGCGCCCGGACTCTCCTCCGCACGTGCCGTGGGCAGGGTGTACCCGGGCGCGGTCACCGCGCCGGCCATCCCTCCGGCGCGATGGAGGGGGGATCCTCCACCCCGCCGGGTCCTCCTCCCCGGGGATGCCGTCCCGCCAGGTGACGCAGTAATAAGAATTTGAAGATGACGGATTCAAAATCTGGTTCTGGTGTCACCAGATGAGGTTGAAGGCAGGGAGAGGAACTGCTCGGGAGGTCTTTCAGGATGGCCCGGTGTGGCCTTTTCGTGGCCGCCGGCCCCATCTTTTGCTTTGCGTCAGTCGCGCGATGTTTGATGCGTCTGTCGCACCACGAATCCCCAACGAGGGTGATGAAGTCATGTCCTCTTCATGTGAATGTGGTGGCCCTCCCCAGGAGTCTCCCGTCCAGGCACGGAGTACCGTGCCTGGACAGACGTCGACCGGTCCCCGACTCACCGAACCCGTCCAGGTCGGCATGATCCCCGGGCAACCTGCCCTGATCCGCTCGGGCGGGCGCAGTCCGTCAGCTTCGAGTGACCCCGCCGAGGAAGGGAGGCACGTGGCGTCGGCCGTGACCCAGCTTGCCCTCCCCGGTGCTCTGGTTCTGGTCCGTGCGCAGGAGTCGGGCACGCTGGTGTCCGATCGCGGGGGATGGCAGCGGGCGGTGCTGCGGGCGGCCCTGCCGTCGGCGGCGAAGCTGGTCGCGTTGACGCTGGCGAGCCACGTCGCCGAGGTTCCGCCGGCGGCGCCCGCCGGTGCCGCGGTGAGCGCCCCCGGCCTGGTCACCCTGGTCGCGGAGACCGGTTACAGCCGGACCCACGTGCAGCGCCAGATCACCAGGCTGCGCAACCAGGGCTGGTTGGCGACGGTGGCCCGGCCCGCGGCCGGCAGGACGACGCGGTTAGCCCTGAGCATCCCCGAGGCCGCCGTGCGGGCAGGTGAGGTCCGCTTGGTCGAGGCCGACGTCGCCTCCTCGTCGGCGGCATCGGCCTCGGCGGCATCGGAGGCCGGCTCCGCAACCGCAACCGCAGCCTCGGCCGCGCCCGCCCGTCGGCGCCGCGGCGGTCGCCGTAGCCGGGTCGGTATGCGGACGGCGTCTGCGGTCGGCCGTCGTTCCCGGGCGATGGCGTCCGTGGCGAGCGATGGCTCGCCTGGTACCGCCAGCCCGGCGGTCAACCTCGCCCCCTCGAGGGGCGCCGACCGCCCGGACCGCCCGGACACCGCCGGTTCGGATGATCCGGACACCGCCCGTTCAGAGCAGCCGGAGCCGGGTGACACCCGACCGGACGGCGACACCCAACCGGCCCCGGCCGTGGGCACCGTCGATCCCGCCACCCGCGGGGCTGTGACGGACGAGCCACGCGTCCTGACGGACGAGACCACTGGGGCAGCGGACGCGTCGACCCCCGAACCGGAGCGGGCCGCCCCGACAGTCCCGTTGCCCCCTCCGCCGCCCGAGCCGATGACCCTGGCCGCCAGCCAGGTGATCACGGTCCTCGCGAACGCGATGCGGCGCCCGACGTCCGACTACCTGGCCATCTACCAGAAACTACGGGTGATCCTGGAGGAAGACAGCTGGGAACCGGTCGAGCTGGCCCTGCATCTAGTGCACATCATCACGACCGGTGTCCTGGTCGGGGACGGCGACGAGATCGACAATCTGTCCTGGCGGCTCGATCGCCTGCCCAGGGCGTCTGCCGACTGCAACTGCCGCGCCTGCCTGGAGAACCGGGGGATCAGGACCGGACCGACGCCGGGTTCCACCGTCCCGAACCAGGGGCGCGGGCGCTACACCCGCTCCGCGAAGGAGAAGGGACCCGCGCCCGGACGCCCAGGATGGGAGGCCTACGGGTCCCGAGCCGCCCACCCGGAATCCGAGGCGCCGCCCGTGTCGATCCCGCGGCCACCGCTGGAGGCCATCGAGGAGGCCGCTCGCGCGGGACGCGCGCATGCCCAGATGGCGAGCCAGTCGGCGGCTGACGGCGCGGCCTGAGCCGGTCGACCCGTGGTCCGGCTCGCCCGCCGCAGCGCGCGGCGGCGGGCGGCGGATGGTGACGGTCGGTGGCGGATGGTGTTGCATAGTCCCAGCGACAGCCCATCATGGGAAGTCATGGTGACCCAGGAACGTAGCGCGCAGGCCCCGTCTTTCAGGGCGGGGCTAGCGCATCAACGACAGCGTGACAGGCAAGCCTGCTATCCTGTCACTTATGGGGTCGAAGGTGGTGAAGCGGGCGTACCGCTACCGCTTCTAGCCGACCCCGGAGCAGGCCGCCCAGCTCGCGCAGACGTTCGGCTGTGTGCGCTACCTGTACAACCGGGCGCTCGCGGAACGGCACCGGGCCTGGTTCCAGGAGCAGCGGCGGGTCACCCACGCCGAGACCGACCGGATGCTCACCGGCTGGAAACGCGACCCGGGCACACTCTGGCTCGCCGGGCCATCGAAAGGGCCGTTGCAGGCCGCGTTACGGAACCTGCAAACCGCCTACGTGAACTTCTGGGAGAAGCGCGCCGGCTACCCCTCGTTCAAGAAGAAGGGCAAGACCGCCGATTCAGCGGCCTACTCCCGGAACTGCTTCACGTTCCGGGACGGGCAGATCAAGCT
>NZ_CDWRCL010000172.1:0-835 GCF_977927575.1 Frankia sp. CcCS3 | reverse complement strand
AGCGAAGCAGGACCGGCCGTTGGACATCATCTGGTCGCGCCCGCTGCCCGAGGGGGCGGAGCCGTCGCAGGTGACGGTGTCACGGAACTCGCGCGGCCAGTACCACATCTCAATCCTGGTCGAGGAGACCATCGCCACCCTGTCCCCGCGTGCGGGTCAGGTCGGTGTCGACGCGGGTATCACCTCGCTGCTTACTCTGTCGACCGGGCAGAAGGTCACCAACCCGCGGCACGAGAAGCGGGACCGTGCCCGGCTGGCCCGCGCGCAGCGGGAGCTGTCCCGCAAACAGAAGGGGTCGGCGAACCGGGCGAAGGCCCGGCTGCGGGTGGCGCGGATCCACGGCCGGATCCGCGACCGGCGCCGGGATCATCTCCACAAGCTGTCCACGAGGATCATCCGCGAGAACCAAACGGTGGTCATCGAGGACCTGGCGGTCCGCAACATGGTCCGCAACCATTCGCTTGCACGGGCAATCTCCGACGCTTCGTGGTCGGAGCTGCGGCGGATGCTGGAGTACAAGGCCGGCTGGTACGGCCGGACCGTCATCGCGATCGACAGGTTCTATCCGTCGTCCAAGACGTGCTCGGTGTGCGGGTCGATCGCAAACACGATGCCGCTCGACGTCCGGACATGGGCCTGCCGTGGCTGTGGCGCCGTCCACGACCGGGACGTGAACGCGGCAATCAACATTCTGGCCGCGGGGCTCGCGGTGTCCGCCTGTGGAGACGGAGTGAGACCGCCTCGCTCCTGACGCGAGGAGGCATCCGCTGGTGAAGCAGGAACCCGCACCGCGAGGTGTGGGAATCCCCGGCCTTCAGGCCGGGGAGGATGTCAA
>NZ_CDWRCL010000171.1:0-8999 GCF_977927575.1 Frankia sp. CcCS3 | reverse complement strand
ATTTCAACTCCATAGAGGATGCCGCCCAGAGCCGCGCCGGTGGCGTTGGCGACCTGCCGCATCGGCTTGTCCGACACCGTGGACTCGCAGAACACCGCCGGCACGTCATGCGCCTTGACGAACGTGATCGTCGAGGCGATCTGCTGCGGCGTCGCCTGTTGCTCGGCGTTCACGGGCCAGATGTACTGCTCCGTCAGCCCCGTGTCGCGGGCGAGGTACGAGAACGCGCCCTCGCAGGTCACCAGCGCCCGCTTCTTTGCCGGCAGCGTCGACAGCTTCGACACGAGCTCGTCCTGTACGGCCTGGAGCTTGGCCTTGTAGGTTGAGGAGTCGAAATGAAATAGCTTGCGCGTTTCGAACCCTCCACAGGCCTGTGACCTGCGATGATGCTCTCGATCACGTATTTGTTACTTCATTACGTCCCCTTACCGTTCGCCCTGAAGTCCGCCGCGTGCGCGGGATCGAGATCACTGAAGGCATCGACGATGTTGTCGACATAGATTTGCGCGTTCAACGGGCTCATCCAGGCGTGCGGGTTCGGCTTGCCTGCGTAGGCGTCCTCGGTGATGTCTATCGCCTTGACCCCGTCCGACACCACGGCGTGCCGCACGTGCACCGACTCCACGAACCGCTTGAACCACAGCTCCAGGTTCAGGTCGTTGTCCAGGATCAGATCCGCGTCCGATGCCTTCGTGATATCACCCGGCGTCGGCTCGTACCCGTGGATCTCCGCCCCCACCTTCGTGATCGACTCCACCCGCAGGTGATCTCCTGCAACGTTCTGTGCGATGTCCGATAACACCGTGAACGTCGTCAGTACTACCGGACGATCACGCCCCCCACCGGCCGATGCGTCGACAGCGGGGGTGGTGGAGCACCCCGACAGCATCAGCGCGGCGGCGGCGGTAGCCGACCCCACTCTCGACAGCCATGCGACAGTACCGCGCATCATAAGCCCCTTCCCGTCCTTCCGAACATCAATCTTCGGTATGGCGAAGTTTGATTACTATATAGACGGATTCTCGGGTGATGTCCAACCATCTCCACGCGTTCGTCGGATATCGTGGTTGTCCAATCACTATTCGTGATCGATTATTGCGGCGGAGTGTGGCCGCGGGTCGAGCCAGGACAAGGGCGCCCCGCCACCTGGATGATCGTTCCTGTCGAAGAAAAGATCAACTGGGTGAGGTTGAGGGGGTTGAACGACAGTCCTGCCGGCGAACACCTCGGAGTTCAGTCGGGCACCGGCCCGGCTGGGACGACTCGGCGAGTTAGCCGTCGTCGCCGCCCGCTGCCGGAGTCGTGCGCACAGCAGGGAGGGTGACCTGCTGGTCGGCATCGAGGGCGAGCTGTGCATCGCGGGCCCGCAGCTCACCCCTGGCTACCTGGACCCGGCGGACGACCGTGGCCGGTTCTTCGAGCGGGACGGCCGCCGCTGGTACCGCACCGGCGACCGGGTCCGCCGTCGTAGCGAGGCCGACTCCGGAGCCGGTTGATTGTGCCGGTGAGGAGGCCACGGTGAGGGTCTGCGGCGTAGCCGTGGCGATGCTGCCGGGACAAAGCTGGGTCATCTCCCTGGTCGATCGATTGTCAGGTGAACGTGGGAACCGTCCCCGGTTGCCCTCCCCTCCGGCCGGCCTGGCTGTAGGCGGGCAGGTCCGTTGCCGACCGTGGACCGTGGGACGGAGGCCCCGTAGTAGTCCGAGCGCGCGAGAGGCGCGTATATGGCGAAGGGGGCCAGCAAGTCGGCAGTGAGGACGCTGGAATGCTCGGAGGCCGCCGGTGAACACCGACGAACTGGACTTCGCCTGGTATCAGGCCGAGGAAAGGGTACGAGAGATCCAGGCCAAGCTGTACCGGTGGGCGAATGAGGACTCTCACCGCCGGTTCGAGGATCTGTTCAACCTCGTCTGCGACCCGGCGTTCCTGCTTGTGGCGTGGGGTCGCGTGCGGAGGAACAAGGGTGCGTGCACGGCCGGTGTGGATGGGCAGACCGCCTACTACATCGAGACCGTGCGTGATATCGGGGGGTTGCTGGAAGAGCTGCGGGCCGATGTGAAGGCTGGTAGCTTCCGCCCGCGACCCGCTCGGGAGCGGTTGATACCGAAGGCGAACGATAGGCTGCGTCGCCTGGGAATAGCGACCGTCCGGGGTCGGGTGGTCCAGGCATCCTTGAAGCTGGTGTTGGAGCCGATATTCGAGGCGGATTTTCTCCCGTGCTCGTACGGGTTCCGCCCGAACCGCTGGGCGCACAACGTGGTGGCAGAGATACGCCATTTCACGGGGCGCTCTTACGAGTGGATCGTGAAAGGCGAGATCAAAGCCTGCTTCGACGAGATTTCGCACTCGGCTCTCATGGACCGGGTGCGCGGTCGTATTGGGGATAAACGCGTCCTGGCTCTGGTGAAGGCGTTTCTGAAGGCGGGGATCCTCGGCGAGGACCGCGTGCTCCGGGAGAACGACGCCGGCACTCCGCAGGGTCGATCTTGTCGCCGTTGCTCAGTAACGTGGCCCTGTCGGTGCTGGACGAGCACATCGCCCAGGCGCCGGGTGGGCCTGCGGCCACCTCCAACGACCGGCGGATGCGCCGGCGTCGCGGCCTGCCGAACTACCGGCTGGTCCGCTTCGCCGACGACTGCTGTCTGGTCGTGGCGGGTACCAGATCCGACGCGAAGAGGCTGCGAGACGAGATGGCCGGGGTCTTGGAATCGATGGGTCTACGCCTGTCGGAGGAAAAGATCCTGATTACCCATATTGACGAGGGTCTCGACTTTCTGGGGTGGCGTATCCAGCGTCACCGAAAGCGAGGCGCGATAAAACGCTATATCTACACCTACCCGGCCAAGAAGGCGCTTCGAGCCGTCATGGTTAAGGTGAAGAAGGCGTGCCGACAGAACACGAACCTGAAGCTCGAAGCCCTGCTGCACCAGATAAGCCGGATGCTGCGGGGCTGGACCGCCTATTTCAAATACGGCTGTTCAAGTGCTACGTTCGGCTATCTGCGGGCCTACCTGTGGAAACAGGTCATCAGATGGATCGGCCGGAAGCACCGGCGGACTACCTGGAGGCAGCTCCGGCGCCGATACAGCTGTGGAGACGGGTGGCCGGCCGAGGGAGAGGTGGTGCTGTTCGATCCCGGAAAGGTAGGCATAGAACGCTACCGATACCGGGGAAAACGCATCCCGACGCCATGGCAGAGGGCGGCATGAGAAGACACGTCCCCCCGGGGCTTGTGGAGAGCCCGGTGCGCTTAACCGTGCACGCCGGGTTCGGGAGGCGGGCCGAGGAAACGGGCTGGCCGCAAGGCCGGCACCGCGCCTCGGTCCGACCTCACTACCAAACGCTCTTCCTACAGGCCGGCAGGCACGCTGAAGACCGAACTGAGGGTCGCTCTGCGGTCCGGCCGGGCACGCAGACGACCGTCCGGGGCGATACCCCAGGCGTCGCAGGCGATCCCGGACATGGTCAACATCAGCGAACGGCCCGCGGAAGCCGCCGACCGCGCCGTCCCCGGCCACCTCGAAGGCGACCTGATCATCGGCAAGGGCGGCAAGAGCCAGATCGCGACCCGCGTCGATCGTCACACGCGCTACACCACACTGGTGCGGATTCCCTACGACCGGACAGCCGCCTGTGTCGCCCTCGCCCTCAGCCTGAAGATCAAAGAGCTGCCGGCCGACCTCGTCCGGTCGCTCACCTGGGACCAGGGGAGGGAGATGGCCGTACACGCCACCTTCACCCTCGGGACAAGCGTTCCGGTCTACTTCGCCGACCCGCATTCACCCTGGCAGCGGTCGACGAACGAAAACACCAACGGGCTTCTCCGTCAGTACTTTCCGAGATCTACCGATCTCTCTGGCTTCAGTCAAGCTGAACTTGACGCCGTTGCCGCCGAACTTAACGGAAGACCCCGGAAGGTTCTCGGGTGGAAAACCCCGGCAGAGGTCTACAGTGAGACCCACAATCTGATAGAATCGCAACCGATGGTGCACTGATCGCTGGAATCCGCCGCAATGGGGACGTAATGAAGTAACAAATACGCGATCGAGAGCATCATCGCAGGTCACAGGCCTGTGGAGGGTCCGAAACGCGCAAGTTATTTCATTTCGACTCCAATGTAGCCGGAGGTCAGGGTTGAGCGCGACTACGACAAGCAGACCGAAAACGAGATCAGAATCAGATGTCCGAGCCCCTGGAAAGCCTCGAGAACGTCGAGAGACAAAACGTTCGTAAACCCCACCAGATGCGCAGGAATCTCCTCTCGACGTGGGCCGTCAGGGACTCGAACCCTGAACTCGCCGGTTAAAAGCCGGCTGCTCTGCCAATTGAGCTAACGGCCCTGCGAGAGTCATGATACCGAACTGTGTGTCCTCGGGGTGGTGATCGGGGTGTCGGTGCGGCTTGTGGGGGTGTGGATGGGATGCCGGGTGGCAGGGTGGGCGGCTTGTGGTGGCTCGTGGCCGCCCGTCCGCCCTGGGCGGGGCGGACGGCGGGGGCCGGGTTAGTCGATCGTGGTGTGGTGCCGGGGGTAGTCGTGGGGGCTGCGGGTGCGGGGGATGAGGCGTGCGGTGTTGCGGGCGATCTCGGCGGCGAGGTCGGGGAGGATGTGGGTGTAGGTGTCGGCGGTGATCATGATCGTGGAGTGGCCGAGGAGTTCTTGGACTGCTTTGAGGTCGGCGCCGGCGGCGAGGGCGAGGGTGGCGGGGCCGTGGCGGAGGCCGTGGATGGTGATGGGGGGTAGGTCGGCTTCCTGGATGAGGGTGTGGAAGCGGTTGGTGAGGTGTTCGGGGTGGATGGGAGTGCCGTCGGGGTGGGTGAACGCGAGGCCGTTGTTCGGCCAGATGGTTCCGGCGGCGAGCCGGTTGGCGTGTGCGGCAGGTTTTCAGGACGGCGAGGGTGTCGGGGTCGAGGGAGATGACACGGTCCCCGGCGTCGGATTTCGGCTTGGCGAGTTGGGTGGCGTAGCCGATCTGGACGAACTGCCAGCGGATGGTGAGGGTTGCGTTGGTGACGTCGATATCGTCGATGTGGACGGCGACGGATTCACCGCGTCGGAGCCCTCGGTAGGCGATGAGGTGGAAGACAGGGTAGAGCGGGTCGCTATGGGCGTGGTCGAGGAACCGCCCGGTCTGCGCTGGGGTCCAGACCATGAGTGGAGCGTTCCCGATTTAGTAGACAGTTCCATTATGCGGCTTGTGGGTGTTCCCTGTCAAACTTGGCCTCGTACTCGACGGGCGTCATGTAATTGATCGTGGAATGTATCCTTCTGCGGTTGTAGTACGTCTCGACGTAGTCGAAGATGCCGGCGCGGAGCTGTTTCAGGACGGCGAAGGCGTGGAGGTGGACGAACTCCTTCTTCAGGGTCACCCAGAACGATTCCGCGGCGGCGTTGTCAAAACATATACTGGTCCGCCCGACCGAGTTCCTGATCTTGTTTTTCTTGCAGAACTCGACGAAGTCGTGGCTGGTGTACTCGCTGCCGCGGTCGGGCAGCGACGAGGGCTCGACGGCCTGGACGGTCGTGATGTGCCTGCGGGGCCCGCGGGTGCACGCTGACCAGGCCCAGCTGGGCCATGAGCCGCTGGACCCGCTTGTAGGCGACCCGGACGCCCTGGCGGCGGAGGTCGGCGAAGATCCGCCGCACGCCGTACCGGCCGTGGTGCGCGTCGAAAATCGCCCGGATCTTCGTGGACAAGGTGATGTCGTCCCGCTCGCGTTTCGACGGTCCGCGGTTCTTCCAGGCGTAGTAGCCGGCGCGGGAGACGCCGAGTTTCCGGCACAGGTAGTCGACGGGGAACGTGTTCACACCGTCGGCGGGAGCAGGCTTCTTCGGGGCGTGGGCCGAGATGAACTCGAACCTCACTTCTGGTCGCTCGCGAAGAAGCTCGCGACTTTTTTTAAGAAAGAGCTGTCCATCTGCAGCTGTGCGTTCTTCTTCCGGAGCTCCTCGAGCTCGGCGCGCTCGGACACCGATAGCGGCCGCTCCCTGCCCTCGTCGGAATCCTTTTCTTTCTTCACCCAGTACCCCAAGCTCGTCTCGTTGATCCCAAGGCTCTTCGCCACCTCGGCGATCGTACGGTCCGAACCAAGGACGAGAGCGACCGCCTCGTCCTTGTACTCCTGGGTGAACTTCCTCCGCGTCGATCCCATCCCTGGATCTTCCTGGTAGTCAGTGGACTTTACGTCGACTGTCTACGAGATTGGGATGGCTTCATAGATCGCGCCGCTTCGCTTGCGGACATGCGTCAGTCCGTCCCCGGGCTTCACGAGTCCGGCGTTCACAAGCTTCGCGAGATTGCCAGGCGGACGGGCCGCGCCCGGCTCTTCGGCCACCGCTGGAGCGGAGAGCCCCAAGACGCGACGGAGGACATAATTCGGGGTGTCGACGAAGGGCGCAGCCTGATCCTGCAGGCACTTGAAGACCTCGTCGTCGATCTCGATCCGCGGGACCATGCCTGACTCCATCCTTTAAGGGGACGTAATGAAGTAACAAATACGTGATCGAGAGCATCATCGCAGGTCACAGGCCTGTGGAGGGTTCGAAACGCGCAAGTTATTTCATTTCGACTCCTAAGCACGGTACCATTTGAAGCCTGTGAGATCTGGAGTGAAAAAGTCAAGGGGCGACTGCTCAGATCGACCTTGCCGGCGGCGAGGGTTCATCCTGGATGGTCACCAGGTCTGGTGAGCAAGCCGGTCGCCCGGCCGCGCGGCAGGGTCACGCGACCCTGGTCACATCGAAGGGCGCGAGCTGGCTTCAGCGGTTGGCCGCGCGAACGACGTTCGGCGCATATTGTAGGTACGTACCTACCAGGGGGGTGATCGTGGTGACCATGGTCTCATCGCGAGAGTTCAACCGTGACGTGAGCGCGGTCAAGCGGGCTGCCGCCAGCGGTCCGGTGATCATTACGGATCACGGTCGGCCGTCACACGTCCTGCTGTCGTTCGCCGACTACCAGCGGCTCACCGGAACCGCGGGCAGCCTGGGAGACGCGTTCGTTCTGGAGGAGGAGATCGACTTCGAGCCCCTACAGCCGTGGGACTCGCTGCGCGAGGTCGACCTGTGAGCTTCCTACTCGACACCAACGTCATCTCCGAGCTCCGTAAGCCCGCGAAACGCCGCGAGGACCGCTTCAACGGCTGGGCCGCGGCCCTGTCACCATCGGATACCTTCCTCTCCGTCATCACCCTGCTAGAGCTGCGGGCTGGCATTGAGAACAAGCGACGGCACGATGCCCGACAGGCGGCCGTCCTGGACTCATGGCTCGATCAGAACGTGCTCCCGGCATACGCAGGCCGGCTGCTCGACGCCGATCAGGTCGTCGCCGGCTCGGCGGCGCGACTTCACGTGCCCGACCGGCGCCCAGCCCACGACGCGCTCATCGCCGCCACGGCCCAGGTGCACAGCCTCACGCTCGTCACCCGCAACGAGGCCGACTTCGCCGCCATGGGCGTCTCACTCGTCAACCCTTGGACCTTCCAGCTGTAAGCAGGTCCCGAAGCTGGGCGGCACAGAACCTCTGGCGGTAGGACCGGGCACACTCATGTCTTCGGCAGCGTGATCGGTCGCAACGGCACCACCTGAGGACCCTCTAACGGACCACGACCGAGGTGTCCTCCATAACGGCCCGAATCCGCGACATGAGACTTCGCACTTCTGGGATCATCGTGGTACCTGGATCTGATAGGACGTGGTTCCCCT
Source organism: Frankia sp. CcCS3 (assembly GCF_977927575.1). Lineage (NCBI taxonomy): Bacteria > Bacillati > Actinomycetota > Actinomycetes > Frankiales > Frankiaceae > Frankia > Frankia sp. CcCS3. Next base: position 1,297 of record NZ_CDWRCL010000171.1, on the reverse strand, counting down.
GACCTGGAGGCGCAGAAGTGTCCGAAACCGCCAGATGTCCGGAAAAGTTGTTCTATCCCATAGATGATGTTCCGGTAGGCGCGGTCACCGCGCATCACCCCCGGTCAGGGCACGTGTCGTGACCGGACGGACAGTGATTTCAGGGCCAGCGACCAAGATCAAACGGTTTGGATGCTGGTACATAAGGTCCACCACGCTCCGTAGTCAGTCTCTAGCCTAGTCAAATAGGTTATATCCATCAGTTGGGTTAGTCTGCAGCGCTCCGTAGGTGCAGGTCAGGTGCAGGTCAGCGGGCCTGGGAAGCCGGTTCGTACAATGCCGGGCTTCCCGATCTCACCGGCTCCAACGGTGACTGCCGGTTCCGAGATCGGGTCGCCTGGCGTCGGTGCTTGTCGCCCGAGTGTCTGTCTGCCGGGCGCCGAACAGGCGGGCGAAGTTTGGCAGTCTCGCGAGTTCATACCGGATCTTGTCTCAAAGATCTTGGCAGGTTTCCGCTGGCCTTGCCGGATTTCGTGGTCGTGCGACCGCGGAACCTGACACACTAGGTCGGCGGCGGGGTCTCCCGGGGCTGGGGAAGTGACTTCAACAATCCCGACCCTGCCGGGTGACCCCGTTGCTTGTGCGTGCACCCCATTTCCCGTCACGGTCCGTCATCCTGACCGGGCGCAGCCCACCACCAGCCTTGACTATCACCCCTGCGCTCTGACCTGCGATTATGATTTCTCCCCAGCCCTGAGCTCCTCCTCGGAGCAGCCTTCAACCCCCTTGACTCCAAGAGCACTCGACGCCGCGCCTCAGAAAAGCGACAACGATCCATGATCACCATCCTTACCAGGAGACAGGTCGAGACGCGATGAATGGCGAGCAGATCCTCACAGTGCACGAAGCTGCGCGCTCCTGGCAGCCGAACGAGAACGCTGCCGAAGCCCTGGCGCACACCGTCGAATGGCTCACCTGCTTCCAGGTCTGCACACCCCGGGCCGAGAGGTACGCCACGCTTTCGGCCTGGGTATACCCTCTGGCCCCGCTGCCGGAGCTGGAACTCGCTTACGACATCCACGCCTTCTTCCGGATCTACGACGACTTCACTGACGATCTCGTGGCGGACATCAGCCGCATCAACGTCATCAGCGCGGAGCTCACCGGGATTCTCTACGGGAGACCCGCGAAGTCCCCCATGGGGATGACCTTCCATGACCTGTGGGCGCGGCAGATCGCCAGCTCGCCGGACCAGTGGGTGGCTCGGGTCAGCGAGCACTGGGAATGGTATTTCAACACGCAGGCCACTTATGCGGGC
>NZ_CDWRCL010000170.1:6378-9856 GCF_977927575.1 Frankia sp. CcCS3 | reverse complement strand
TGGGCTGGCGGTCGCGGTCCTGGCGGCGCTGCTCGCCGGTGCGGGCCAGCTCCTCGTCTGCGCAGAATGCGCAAAAAACCATTTATTCACAAAACTTGCCGACTTGCCGGCTAGTTCGTAGCGTTTTTGGAAGGGCGGCAAAGCCTCCCGGCCGGAAGAGCTCGGACGGACTATCGCCCAGCGGATGAACGATGTGGATGAACGATTCGGAGGTGGCGGGATGACGTCCATAGCCGCGGGAGCCGCGGGCAAGCCGCCGGTGAGCGGTGAGCCAGCCGAGGGTGCGTTCGACCACCCCTCGTCCCGGCAGGGCCAGGGCCCCGGAGATTTTCCGGCCGGGGTTCTCCCGGGCGGTCTCGACGGTGGCCTTCAGGATGGTCCATGACCCCCGCGGGCCGGACCCCGCCCCGCGACGCGCCCTGGACCCTGGCGGTCACGCCCTTGTCCTTCCACCGGTCGAAGAAGCCGCAGACCGCCCGCCACGCCGGGAAGCCCGCCGGCAGCGCCCGCCACACGATCCCGTTGCAGGCCACGTACCGGAAGGCGCCCACGATGCCCCGGCGGGCCCGCCCCGGGCCGGCCGCCCCTCGGCACCGGCGGCAACACCGCTTCGGCAACCACCCACCCGGCGTCGCCCAGACCCGACCAGTACCGGTATGTACCTACCACGGCCAGCCCCCGCCGCCCTCACCCCCACCCCAACCCCACCAACATCCACACCAGCCTTCCATCGCGCTCCGTACACACAAGAAGATCTAAAACAGGCTCTGACCGAATGGACCGAATGGGTTGTCCTCCTGCCAATCCGGCAGGGACCGGATTGGCAGGAGGCACAGATAAAGATGGATGCCTCGCTGATCACCATCTACTCTCGGCGGGAAAGATACCCGACGAACCGGGTACCCATGGCTCGACCGAGCGACCACACGATGGCAGAAGACCTTGATCCTTACGTTGATCAGCGAGTTTCGACCGAGCTGATTCGCGGAGCGGTCGCGCGGAGGATGCCCATCGAGGTCCACGGTGTGTACCCGGCCCATTTCACTTTGGTTGCCACGGCGTTGGGCCGACGGGTGCAACAGCCGCTCGGCTCGAATCAGCAGCCAGACAAGATACTTAACGGCGTGCGGCCTGAACTGTTCAAAGCACACGATCCTTACGGCCGGGAGGTGCTATGTATAGCGGTGCCTCCAGGACGTGACTACGTGATTCACTACGCCAGCCTTGTCGCACACGTGATGAACCGGTACACTCGCCATACCGAGCAGTTGCTGCGGGTGTGGTATTATCCGGATGCGGAGCATTCAATCGCCGAATGGACGGGGATTAATGAATCGCTCGTCAACGGTGCTGAAACTGTCGTATTCGGCAAGATTGAATTGCTTTCCGACATTCTTAGTGATGCTGGTTATTACCGTATCGGGCATCAGGAGACATCGTATTATGTTGCCTCGACCTTCAGCCGACCAAGGGGCCGGCGAATCACCTTGCTGGGGGTGCGGTTCAGTTACTGGGGATCTATCGGTGGCCGGCTGGCGCGGCAATGCTGCAAATTTGGTGTCCGCGAGATCATTTATGTAGGGAAGTTGGGGGCACTCGACGAACCGAAGGATATCTACAACAGACTTTTCGTGCCCTCGCGATACGGGTTGCTCTCCGGCGTACGGGTGCGCCAGATATCGGACGGGCCGCCGAATCTGCTTCTCGATCGAGTTCCGGCGCTGGACAGTGGCCTCCATATATCGGTGCCGACGGTGCTGGAGGAGGATCACGTCCAGCGTGAGGTCGCGCGACTGCTAGGCGCACGGACGATAGACAACGAGCTGGCACAGATGGCATTGGCTGTACACGAGTGGAATATCGACACTGGCGGATCGGTGTCATTCAGCGGGCTGCATTATGCGACAGATTACTTGCGCTGCCACGAGGAAACCGACGTCAAAGTAGCGCACTCGCTTGCTTCGGGCCGTGACCTTGAAGCTCGCCGTAAACGTCGATGCGTGGAGCGATTCATCGGCCATTGCCTAGGCAGTTACTTCGCAGACAAGGCGGTGGCCGAGAAATGACGGGTTTCACGACGTCGGACCAGTGGTACCTCGACCCGCGGCTAAGCAGCTTGGCCGCTCCTGAACGGCGCTCCCATCCCCGCAATGTTTTGGACCTCTCGCGCAACGAACTGATCCACCCAGCGCTCGATCCGTTGATGGCCACGGTGCTGCAGAAAATTCCACCGACGGCCGCGACCAGATACCCGATCTACTCAGAACTCATCACCGAACTGGCCGATGTTGTGGACTGCTCTCCTGAGGAATTGGAGATCTTCCCCGGATCCGACGACGCGATAGGAGTGATCATCGACGCGTGTGCCGCCAGACCAGGCTCCTTGATCCTGCAGGATCCCACCTATCCGGCCTACCGGTATCACGCCCAACTGCGAGGCATCAACGTTCTTCCTTGGCTGCCGCGGCCCGGCGAGCTGTCCTTCGTGGTGGACGACGCCATGCGGGCGATGGAACGCAGGCCGTCGACCGTCCTCGTCGTGACGGACCCGCACGGCATGCTGGGCAGGTCCCTCGACGAAGAGGCCATGATGGCCCTTGCCGCGGTGGCCGATCATCATGGAAATCTGCTCGTGATCGATGAGTGTTATCAAGCCTTTCGTGGGGAAGGCAGACCCCGGCACTTCTGCGGATGTGACAACGTGCTAAGGATCGGATCGTTTTCCAAGAGTGCCGGGCTGGCCGGGATGCGTCTGGGTTACGCCATCGGCGCGCCATCGATTGTAGAGTACCTCCGCAAATGGGGTCGGGCTCGCGCTGTGTCCGGCGTTACTGCCTGGGTGGCACTTGAAATGTGCCGTAACCACAAGAAGGAGCTCGACTCGATCCGGAAAGACATCGTCGACGGGCGCGAGTGGCTTGCCGGCCAGGTGGCCGGCATGGAGAAAAGCATTTCGCCGTTGCCAAGTGACGCCAACTTTCTCACCGTGGATGTCGGCGAACCGGACGATGCACGCTGTCTCAAAGAGCATCTCATCAGGAAAGGCGTGATTGTCCGTTCTCATGCAGATTGCGTAGGCTTCGCGTCACTACTTCAGTTCACCGCCGCGCCGGTATCCCTGCTGCATCAAGTTGTCCAGGCGCTGACGGATTTTGACGCCATACAATAAATGCGATCACGGAAGGTATCCGATGATAAGGGAAACCGTCGCCGCCGCATACAAGGACTATGTTCGCGAGACCTGGGCACAAGGAGATTACGCTAAACTTGCCACACGCGTAATGCCGATCGCTGAACACCTGTGCCAGAGCGATGACATTCAACCCGGCAAGGCTGTGCTGGACGCCGTGACCGGATATCGCTATCGCGGAAGCACGCCGGGTACTGCGGCCCGGGGGTGTCGTGGGGCTAGCCGGATTCACGCCTGGAAGCTACTTTGGAGTCGAAATGAAATAACTTGCGCGTTTCGAACCCTCCA
>NZ_CDWRCL010000170.1:3652-5750 GCF_977927575.1 Frankia sp. CcCS3 | reverse complement strand
TTTGGCCAGGTCGAGGAGATCATCAAGGCTTATCGACCGCTGCCGGACGGTGTTCCGGAGCGCAACGACTGGGCCAACGAAGCAGTGGCCATCACCCGGCTCGAACAACACTTCACCGACGTGATGACATTCACCGCGACCGTCCCGTGGAACTTCGCGTCCGCTGGGGCTGCCACAGAGTTCTTGTTCACCAACTCCGCGTCCCATATCGCGGCCTGCAGTGGTCTAGATCCGGCACAGGTGGACAAGCTCACCGCCGAGGTCGAACGGCTCACCACAAGGTCATCGATGACATCTGACGGCATTCGTATCGACCTGGAGTACATGATTCTGCTCGGAAAGGTTCCGGCGTGACTACGACCCCCCGAACACCCGTACTGAACATCAACTTCATGTCGCCGGAGGTGGTCGCCGACCCGTTTCCGATCTATGAACGAATCCGGTTGCTCGGCAGGTGTGTTTATAACGGATTGGCCGACGTGTGGATGGTGACTGGATACGATGACGCAGTGGCGATTCTCGGGGATCCCTCCCGTTACTCCTCGCGGGTACTCGCCGATGAGAAATTCGGACCGTGGTACGACGGTGCAGCCACCATGCTGGGCAGCGATCCACCTGACCACGACCGGCTACGTTCCGTGCTGCGCCACTGCTTCACAGTACGCGCCGTGGCGCGCTGGGAGCCGCTCGTCCGCGCCACTGTCGAGGATGTGTTCGCCGCTCTGCGGGAGCCACTACGCGACGGGGAACCCATTGACGTGCTCACTGGCGTGGCGTTCCCACTCGTCGCCCTGGTCACCTGCAGGATGCTGGGCGTCCCGGAGTCGGACAGCAGCCAGGTCATTCGATGGACACAGGAGATGGCCGTCGGCAGCGTTGCCGCGGTGTTGGCGGACACCGAGCCAACGGCCGCGGCACTCTACCGAAATGCGGTGAGCGCGGGGATGGCGTTGGCAGACTATACCCGCAGCAGACTGGCCAGTGAGGCGCCGGCCGAGGACAGCCTGCTAGCGCACCTGCTGGCAGCCCATCGCACGGGAACCCTGACCAGACCGGAGGTCGTAGCCGCCTGTGTACTACTCCTTATGGCGAGTACCGAGACCACGGCCAAGCTGATCGCCAACGCGATCGTTCTGATCGCCGCGCATCACGACCAGCGCCGTGCTCTGCTTGCCGACCGCTCACTCACCGGAGCTGCCGTGGAGGAGGTTATCCGGTTCAGTGGACCGGCGCAGTTCGACCCCAGAACGGTGACCGAGGATACCGCGATCGGTGCGGTCTCCCTGTTGCCCGGCGAAACCGTCTGGGTCTTGACCGCTGCGGCAGGCCGCGATCCCATCCGCTTCCCCCATCCAGAGCGGTTCGATATTACTCGCTCACCCAATCGGCACCTCGGATTCGGTCATGGAATCCATTTGTGTCTCGGCGCTCCGCTCGCACGCGTCGAGGCACGCCTGGCTCTGGAGCAGTTGCTGTCGTTCGTTTCTGACTACGTCGTCACCACCATCGACTATGGACAGTCTTTTTTCGTACGCGGTCCAGTACGCCTGGAGATCGCACGCACCAGACCGGATTAGTGGCCATGCCAGAGCTGTTCGAAACGAAGATCCGATGTGCCGGCTTGACTGAGGTTCGGAAGCGGCTGACCGACGCGGGTGGGTCTCTCGATACATTCGTGCATCAACGCGATACCTACTTCCAGGTACCGGTCGGTTGGCTCAAACTTCGGGTGTCCGTAGACGCCGCACAACTGGTCGCATACCATCGACATCAGGGGCCCGACCGGCGGTGCATATACATCACAACCGACGTCACCGATCCCGATTCGTGCAGGAACGTCTTCGGGGCTTTGCTGGGAGTGCTGGTCGACGTGGTCAAGACCCGGGAGGAATGGAGACTCGACTCGACTATCGTTCATCTTGACGAGGTTGTCGGACTAGGCGCGTTCGTTGAGCTCGAAACAGCCGTTATACCTGGCATGCAGGCCGATATTATTCATCGGCGACACCGACGATCACTCGCTTTGGAGGCCGAACCCGACATCCCCATGTCCTACGCCGATCTGCTACTGGGTCTGTCGCATTAGGAGTCGAAATGA
>NZ_CDWRCL010000170.1:0-3434 GCF_977927575.1 Frankia sp. CcCS3 | reverse complement strand
TCCCCTTAGCTTGATTTGCCAACCTTTCATTCGTCCATCCGAACATGGCCATAACGGTAGAAGACAGAGATAGGATCGGGGTTATGGAATCGGCCCGGGGAAAAATAGGCCAGTCTCTTATAGATGCGACTCTGAGCAGTGAGAGTTTGATCGAGATGCAGCGGCGTATGCTGCGTATTCGACACTTCGATGAGCGTGCTATTGAGTTGCAGGCGAAGGGTTTGCTTCCTGGATGGCTTCATACGTCGATCGGGCATGAGGCCGCGGCTGTTGGGGCGTGTATGGCTCTTCGCGGCGATGACTATATGATCGGCTATCATCGGTCGCACGGCCATTTGATCGGTAAAGGTTCGCAACTTGGTCCGTTGATGGCTGAGCTCCTTGGGAAGTCAGCAGGAGTCTGCCGGGGCAAGGGTGGGTCGTTGCATCTGACGGATTTCTCGGTGGGCAGCCTTGGTGAGTCGGGGATTGTTGGTGGGAGTTTGCCGATTGCGGTTGGAGCAGGATTGAGTGCGAAGATGCGCGAGACAGGTCAGGTATGTTTGAGCTTTTTTGGTGATGGAACTGCCGGCCCGTTCGGTGGAGGAGTGATGCTTGTTCAGCTTCGTCACGAGACGCGCGATAACTCTTCCTTGCCCTGCAGCTCAGCCGCCACGCGACATCACGGAACGCTCACTCTATCGACGGGAGGCATGCCATGACGACGGATGACCCACATGGCGTCAAGAATCGCGGTCGGATCATCTGGACTATGGGGGACTACCAGCTGATCGCCGACCGGCAGCTACCCATTGCCGAAGCGCTGTGCGACTGGGCCGGAGTGCGGGCGGGCCAGCGGGTTGTCGACGTGGCCACCGCCACCGGGAACGTAGCGCTAGCCGCGGGCCGACGGGGCGCGCTGGTCACCGCCGTCGACATCACGCCGCGGATGGTGGAGCTGGCCCGGGCCCGGGCCCAGGAGGCCGGGTTGGAGATCACCGTCCTCGAAGGCGATGCCGAGGACCTTCCCTTGTCGGACGCCAGCTGCGACGTGGCTCTCTCCGCCTGCGGCATCTGGTTCGCACCGCGACCCGACGCGGCCACCGCCGAGGTCCACCGAGTGCTGCGGCCCGGCGGCCAGGTTGGCCTGGCGAACTTCACCCCTACCGGGTTCATGGGCCGGCTCAACGCGATCATAAAGCGTCGCCTCCCCCTCCCCGAGAGCCTGCCCGAGCCCAATGAGTGGGGAGTGCGCGACATCGTGCTCCCCAGGCTCACGCCCTACTTTCACGACATCGAGTGCATATCCGCGTGTATCAGGTACTCCTTCCCGACAGCGGCGGCCGCCGCGGACTTCTTCCTCCGTTACTCCCCGCCCCACGTCGCCGCCTTGATCTCGCTGGACCCACCGGCCGCGCGGGAATTGCGACAGGAGATCGAGAGCTGTTTCACTGAGAATTCCGTGGTGGCGGACCGGGTCGAGCTCGACGCTGAGTATCTGCTTGTACGGGCCCAGGCGCGCTGACCGGTCGACCATGGACATGGCGGGGTCAAATGGGCGTAGCAACGTCTCGATATGATGATCGCTTTGGCGTCGAGGGACTGGATGGTGGAGCCGAGGGACTGATGGTGGATGGGCCGGCGGGAGCAGTTGACAATCGAGGAGCGGGAGGTAATTTCCCGAGAGCTGGGTCGGAACCAATCGGCGCGGATCATCGCGAAGATGCTCGGCCGGCATCACTCGACGCTTTCACGGGAGATCGAGCGTAACGGCGGCGAGGAAGCATACTGGGCGGCGGACGCGCAGGCGCGTTGTGACGCGATGCGCGCGCGTCCGAAGGAACGCAAACTCGTCGCGTCGCCGCCGTTGCGCGACGAGGTCAACGCGGGCCTGGACGAGAAGTGGTCCCCGAAACGGATCAGCGAGAGACTGCGTAAGGAGTTCCCCGATGACGAGAGCATGCGCGTGTCCCACGAGACGATCTACAAGTGGAGCCGCCTGCAGGACGGTGGGGAACTGCGAACCGAGCTGGAGATCATGCTGCCCAAGGGCTGGACTGGGTGGGTCAACCAGTCGTGCAGCACTGTGACCAGGGGGCAGGATCGTCGGCATGGTCAACATCAGTGAGCGGCCGAAGGAGGCCACCGACCGTGCCGTGCCCGGGTTCCGGGAGGGTGATCTCATTGAAGATCCACAGTGGCAGGCCGATCCGGTGCGGCCGGCCCGGCCCGTGGCGAGGATGGTGGGGTGCAGCGGGAGCAGCGTCGCGTGCGGGTCGAGCAGTTTCGCCGACAGTTTCGGCGTCTCGGTGACCGGGCCGGGGTCGGAACAGGGGCCGGGGACCGGGCGGAGCTGGCCCGGATGCTGCGGGCGGCGCTCGGGGAGCGACCGACCACGGCCGGGTCGATGGTCGCTGGCACCAGTGTGGATCATGATCGAGCGGTCCGGCCCATGGTCGACGCCTCGGCCCGGCGCCGGGCCGAGTACTCCTCCGACGCCTCGAACTACCGGGTGCCACCCGCGGTCGTGGTGTTCCCCCGGGAGGTCGAGGACATCCTGGCGATCGTGGCGGTTTGCCGGTCCACCGCGACCCCGCTGACCACCCGGGGAGCGGGTACCTCCATCGCGGGCAACGCCGTGGGCCCCGGGGTGGTGATGGATCTCAGCCGCCACCTGCACCGCGTCATCTCCCTGGACCCGGCCGCCCGCACCGCGAGCGTGCAGCCCGGGGTCATCCTGGACAGCCTCCAGGCGGCGGCTGGCCGGCACGGGCTGCGATTCGGTCCGGATCCCTCCACCCATGCCCGCTGCACCATCGGCGGCATGATCGGCAACAACGCCTGCGGCGCACGGGCGATCGCCTACGGCCGGACCGCCGACAACATCGTCGACCTCGACGTGCTCGACGGCACGGGACGTCGGCTGCGGGTCGGCCCGGGTGGCTCCGGGCATCCGGCAGTCCCCGGGCTCGACGACCTCGTCCGGGCCAACCTGGCGGTCCTGCGCACCGAACTCGGCAGGTTCCCCCGCCAGATCTCCGGCTACTCGCTGGAGCACCTGCTGCCCGAACGCGGCGGCGACCTGGCGAAGGCACTGGTGGGCTCCGAGGGCACCTGCGTGGTCGTGCTCGGGGCGACCGTCCGCCTCGTCCCCCGACCGGCCGCGACCGCGATGGTCGTGCTGGGCTATCCGGACATGCCGGCCGCCGCGGACGCCGTGCCGCTGCTGTTCCCGCACGCTCCGCTGGCGGTGGAGGGCATGGACGCGCGCCTGGTCGACATCGTGCGCCGGCACCGGGGACCGCGGGCCGTACCGGAGCTTCCCGCCGGCACCGGCTGGCTGTTCGTCGAGGTCGGTGGGGCGAGCCCGGCGGAGACGCTCGCGGCCGGCCGGGCGTTGGCGGCCGCCGCGGGCACGAGGGCCACCCGGGTGCTGCCCACCGGCCCGCAGACCC
>NZ_CDWRCL010000169.1:0-9075 GCF_977927575.1 Frankia sp. CcCS3 | reverse complement strand
TCACAGCGCGATACCAATAGACGATCATGAGAGGGCCAGTTCGATCACAAGATCAGCGACAGATCCCCTCCTCTGGCCCCGCTTGCCGAAGAGGCTGCCGAACGCCGTCCGAGCCATCCCCGCCTATCTCGCGGCGGTCGTGACGGGCACCCTGCTCGCCGCCGTCGCGGGCTTCGACCTGCCCAGGGTCAACCTGCCCTCGTCCCTGTTCGACGCGGTCGCCCTGCCGGGCCTCCCGCGCGGTGACTGGTCCGGCATCGCGCTGGCCATCGTCATCGTCGCCAGCGTCGAGTCCCTGCTCTCGGCCGTCGCGGTGGACCAGCTTGCCACCACCCGAGGCTGGCGGGGGCCGCGCGTCGACCTCGACCGCGAGCTGCTCGGGCAGGGCTCGGCGAACCTCGCCTCGGGCCTGGTCGGCGGGCTGCCGATCACCGGGGTGATCGTGCGCAGCTCCACCAACGTCGCCTCCGGCGGGCGTACCCGGAAGTCTGCCGTCCTGCACGGCGTCTGGGTGCTGCTGTTCGCCGTGTTCTTGGGCCGTGCCGTGGAGTGGATCCCGCTGTCCGCCCTCGCCGGCCTGCTCGTCGTCGGTGCGCGGCTGGTCGACGTCGCGCATCTGCGCCACGTCCGCCGGCACGGGGAGCTGCCCGTCTACCTGGTGACAATCGTCGGTGTCGTCGCCCTCGACCTCCTGCAGGGTGCCGCCCTGGGTCTGCTCACCGCGCTCGCCCTGGTCCTGCGCCGGGTGCTGTGGTCGAGTGTCCGGCTGGTCCGCACCGACGAGCTCTGGCAGGTAGAAGTCGAGGGGACACTGAGCTTCCTGTCCCTGCCCCGCCTCGCGCGGATCCTGGGCCGCATCCCCGTCGGTGCCCCCGTCTCGATCGAACTCATCGTCGACTACCTTGACCACGCCGCCTATGAGCATCTGCGTGGCTGGTGCGCGAACCACGAGGCGTCCGGCGGAACGGTGAGCGTCGACGAGATCGGCCAGGTCTGGTTCCGCCGGCCGGCCGAGGTCGCGGAGCAGCGGCGCCGCACCGTCGTCCCGCACCTCCCGCGCTGGTTCGCGCCCTGGTCGCAGTGGCAGGAGCTGGAACTCGCGTCGTCACCGTCGGATTCCCATTCGTCGGAGTCGCGGTCGTCGGATTCCCAGCCCGGCGGCGTCGTTCCGCCGGCGATCCACCCGGACCCAGTCCCGGCCCCGGCGGCGTCGGCCCCGGCGGCGTCGGTGCCGGCGCAGGCCTCCCCCGACCTGACGGTCCAGCACGTCAGCACAATGTTGCTCGGGGTGAACGAGTTCCACCGGCGGGCCGCCCCGCTCCTGCGGGGCACCTTCGACGAGCTCGCCGGGGGACAGCAGCCCGGCGCCCTGTTCCTCACCTGCGCCGACTCTCGCATTGTTCCCAACATCATCACCAGTAGCGGTCCCGGTGACCTGTTCACGATCCGTAATGTCGGGAACATCGTCCCGGTGGACGACCCCGCCGGATCCGACCCGGACGCGCCCTTGCGACGCGGTGGCGACCTGTCGGTGACCGCCGCGCTGGACTACGCCGTCGACGTCCTGCGGGTGCCCTCGCTCGTGGTGTGTGGCCATTCCGGCTGTGGCGCCATGCAGGCGTTGCTGTCCGGCGCGCTCGACGGCGCACCCGACTCGGCCCTGGCGGGCTGGCTGTCGCACGCCGCCGTCTCGCTTGAGCGGACGCCCCCTGCCGGCACGGAGGATCTGCTCCCGGTGGAAAGGCTGGGCCGCGCCAACGTGGCGCAGCAGTTGGAGAACCTGCGCGCGCATCCGGCCGTGCGCCGTGCCCTGGCACGCGGCACGCTAGAACTCGTCGGCCTGTACTTCGACATCGCCGACGCGCGCATCTGGGTGCTCGAGGAGTCGACCGGCCGGTTCGTCGACCCGATGGACGCGTTGCCGACGGCGGTCATTGGGACCGGCCCGCGTCGCCGGTGGGACGCACCGGTGCGGGTACCCGCACCCATGGTCGCGGTCGGCGCGGGTCCTGCCGACGAGCAACCGCCGCCCGCCGGCCGGCGGGCCCGGTGGCTCAGCCTGCCGCGGTAATGCCGCAGCGGTGAAGGGCCACCGATCGCCCGGGGCCCGGGATCAGGGATCCGAGGTGCTGACCCCGGAGATGCACCGATGGTCGGCGACGTCGATCGTTGGATGACGTCGATCGTTGGATGACAGAGAGTTGCCGAGGGTTGGGCGCGGTCTCAAGGCCGGAGACCGTTACCAATCCTCGGCAATTCGCCGTCGCGCCGGTTCGCCGTCGCGCCGGTTCGTCCGCGGGGGTCACGAGGCCGGGATGACCCGCTCCGGGTAGTCCAGCCAGGATGTCTGACCGTCGGGGGTGACGGTGAGCCCGAAGCGGGTGCAGGACGGCCGTCCTGCGTTCACCCACCAGTCGTAGGCCATTTCGAGTTCGTCCCACAACCGTCGTGGCCCATACTGGGTGACCTCGTGCCCGTCCGACTGCCCGTCTGACCCGGCGGTCAGTGACGCCCACGACTGTGACGCCGCGTGGGACAGCAGAAGTGTTTTCGCTGGGCCGCCTTCCTCGATCTGCCCGGTGGTGCAGCCGGGCAGCCACAGGCCGACCGCGAATCCGGCCGCGGCGTCCCCGAAGGGCTCATCCAGATACCGGCAGGTTGTTCTGACATCGGCGTCGTCCTCGCCGAGCCACCAGACGGGTTTGTCGGCCCGCTGGCCGCGCAGCCGCATGAAACCCGCCTCATCATGAAAATGGCCCGAGGCGGTGCCGTCCGCAACGGTCAATGACAGCAGCGCCCCACCGAACTCGCTCGTGAACGGCAGCACGATCCGCCCGCCCGGCCGGGTCTGCATGATCCAGGGGTAGGGAACGGTAACCACCGACGCTGTGGCGATGATCCGGTCGTAGGGAGCCCGACCGGGAAACCCCGCCGCGCCGTCCCCGACGACCACCGTCACCGGACGGCCGATTCTGGCGAGGGCCGCGCGGGCCTGCCCCGCGATTCCCGGATCGATCTCGATGGTGGTGATCTGGCCGGTCGGGGTCCGCTCGGCGAGCAGCGCCGCGTTATAGCCGGTCCCGGTACCGATCTCGAGGACGTTCATCCCGTCCCGCACATCGAGGAGGTCAAGCATCCGGGCCATGACCCACGGCGCGCTGCTGGAACTGGTCGGTATGACGTCCCTACCGTCGTACCTGCCCGTCCCGTCGTCGACCTGCGTCGTGATCCCGTCGTCGCCGCGGCACAGCTTCGACCACCGCTGTGGATCATCCTGGCGCCGGAGCGGGACCAAGAAGAACCCGTCCTCGTCCCGGACCCAGATTTCATCCGGGATGAAGTCCTCGCGGTTCACCCGGCGGACGCTCACGCCTTCCCTGAGCCCTTGCACACGCCGCAGGAGACGGTCTCGTTCTTGCCGTCGCTGGTCACGGTGATCTTCCCGCTGCCGTTGCAGGTCGGGCAGGCTACCGGTTTCGCGTGCTTACCCACCCGACCGCCTCTCACCTGGGGCCATCTGGGGGTTCGGGCCCACGGCCATGATTCCATCCGGACGGTGCCGCGCGTCAAGGGGCCGCGGCAGCCTCGCGGCCGGGCCGGGAAACTGATCTAACTTGACAATTCTTAATATTTAAGAAATTTGTCGGCATCCGGGCGTGCTGGCCACGACATCCTGACGCCGACGCCGGCGGACGCCGGATCCGGTGGATCTCGCTAGAGCGGGCGGCAGACGTGCGTCAAGGTCCAGTCGGTTCCGGTCCTGGTCGCGGTCCTGGTTCCGGTCGCGGCACCCTCCGTTTTCGGCTGAGTGCCGGTCGTGCCGTCATGACCGTCCGCGCCGATCCGACGGTGCAGGAGGGTCGCCGTCAACGGGGCGACGTCGATCCGCCAGAACATCTCGACCGGGCAGCGCAGGGCGGCCACGAGCACGCCCCGGATGACCGCTGGATGGGTCACCGCGATGATGTGGCCCGGTTCGGTGCTTCGCCGGGCCAGCCAGTTTTCGACGCGGCCAAGCAAGCTCAGTAGGGATTCGCCGCCCGGCGGGGCCACCGCCGGATCGCTGTGCCACCGGCGCAGTTCGTCCGGGGGAATCTCGTCCAGGCTGTGCCCCCGCCACGCCCCGACGTCCAGGTCGCGCAGGGCCGGATCCACCTTGGGGACGATGGGTGGGCCCGGGGCCCGCGGGATGGTGACGTCACCCTTGCGGGCACCGAGGCCCAGGGCGGCGGCGGTCTGACAGGCCCGCGCGGATCCGTCGCAGAGCACCCCTCCCGTCGCGGGAAGCGCGCCGGCCGCGACCGCCTCGGCGGCGCCGACGGCTCGGCGCAGCCCGTCGGCGTCGAGAGGTTCGTCGACAGGGAACCGGGCGGCCCGCAGGGCCGCGGTCGGCGCGCAACTAACCAGGGCCAGCCGCACCGGCGGCACCGATCGCACCGATCGCACCGATCGCGCTGGTGGGGGCCGCGGCACGTCGGGACGCGCGTTCGGTCAACGCGCCGAACAGCAGGCCGATGGCCGCCCAGACGGTCGCCTGGATGGCGAGCGAGGCGATCCGGAACCGCCATAGCACGTCGGCGGGGAAGCCCTCCGGCGTCTCGTGCACGCGGGGCAGGACGGCGTAGACGACGCCCAGGACCACCAGCCCGCCGACGACGGCGGCGATCGTCGCGTTCCAGCCGCCGAGCCGCCGCGCGGCCACACCCGTCCCGACCACGACGATCACCGAGATCAGGATCATGAGGAAGTACAGGACGGTCCGCCGGCCGATCGTGTCGGGATTGCCGATCGCGGGGGGATTCGCCGGGTACTTCAGATCGGGCAGGAGGTAGACCGCGGTGAACCCGGCGAGGGCCACCAGGGCGGCCGTCCCCCGGGGCCCGAGGGCGCCCAGGCGGCCCTGCACGCACGCATACGCCAGGGCGAACATGCCGCCGATGGCGACGGAGAAGAGCAGCAGACCGGTGAACAGACCGAGCGTCGACTGCACGGTCCGGGACACCGGCTCGTGCGCATGAGTGGAGCTCTCGCCCGCCGACTCGAAGGTGATCGCGTGACCGATCTGGCTCTCGCCGAGGGTCTTCGCGACGATGAAGGCGAGCACGCCGGCGACCAGACCGACGAGCATGCCACGGATCAACAGTGTTCGTGCCACAGCGTCTCCTTGCTGGAACAGAGCGGGAGGAGGCGTCAGTGGCAGGGGAAGCCGAGCAGGTGGCGGGCGTCGTGCACGAACTCGTGGACGTAGTTCCCGCCGAAGATTGACAGCGCGCCCTGCTCGGCGCCGACGAAGTACAGCCCGAGCAGCGCCAGCAGCCCGCCGAAGAGCAGGAAGGGCACCAGCTCACGCAGCGGGATGGTCGGCAGGGTCGGCAGTGCCGGCTGGGCGAGCGGTGCGGGGGAGACGGCGGGGTGCGCCATGAGGAGAACCTCCACTGGAATCACGCGTTCCACGGGTAGGACGGGTTCGGGTAATGGGTCTGACTTCCGAGACCGTCCAGGACGGACGGGCCGGTCACAGTGGCGCGACCATGCCGGAATCACACCGGCTTCCATCACACGAACATGTAAAGATAAACAGCGCCATGTAACCCTGTCAAGTTTTCTGGGCTGCCAGGATGGCTGGACGGGTCCGGGTGCGGTCCCCGTGGGGCATGCTGGTGTGCTGTGCGTGCGGTCAGTGTGCTGTGTATGCGGTCAGGGGGACCAGTAGCGGTCAGGGGAGCCAGGAGACGGTGGCACAGCCGAGCTGATGCCGGATGGGGCCGTCGGGCCCGGCGTTCGTGGCGTAGGCGCACACCGTGTGCGGGACGGCGCTGGTGATGACGGTGGTCTCGAAGCCGTGGTCGGAGCCGGCGTCGGGGTAGAAGCGGGCGACGTCCGGTCGGGAGGTGTCCGCGGTGGCGGTGGCGGCGGTGGCACCGTCGAGAGTGACCGTGACGGTGAGGGGGTCGGCGGGGGCGTCGGGGTCGTAGGCCCAGCCGGCGACGCGGACGCTGCTCCAGCCGGCGGTGATCCACGGGTTGGGCGTCGCGAGGTCGAGGTAGCCGAAGGGCGTGTGGTCGACGGCGGGCGCGTCCACGGTCGCGGTGGTGCAGCCGAGGCTCTGCCGGTGGAAGGAGCCGAGCGGGCCGATGTCCACCGCGGCGGTGCAGACGGTGTGGGTGCCGGGTGCGGCGGCCACGGTGGTGTCGAAGCCGTGGTCGGGGCCGGCGCCCGGGTGGGCCCGGGCGACGTCGGGACGGGAGCGGTCGGCGATGACGGTGGCGGTGGCGACGTCGTCCAGAATGATCGTTACGGCCAGGGGGTGGCTGAGGTCCCCCGGGTCGATGGCCCAGCCGGCGACGCGGATGCCGGTGGGGGAGGCGTCGACGAGATCGAGAAAGCCGAACGGCGGCGCATCGTCCCCATTGGGACAGTTTTTCTCGATTTTCTCGATCTTCCCCGTCTTCCCTACGTCACTGGGCTCGGCCGTCGGGCAGGTGCCGGCCACGGCGGATCCGGCCAGGCCGGCGTCGATCAGGACGGTGGTGAGAACGAGGATGCTGATCATCGCGACGGTGGTACGTACGGGCGTTCGATGCGGCGTGATGGCGATGATCGTCACCCTCTCTCCTCTCGCCCAAGGTGTGAACTGAAAGTAGCATCTTCATCGCTATCGGTCGACAACCGTGAAGGTTGTGTTGCATGTTGCATCCACGCCGCTGCCATGCGCATTCTGCGGGTGCGGTGTCCGTGCGGCCATGGGTCCGTATGGCCGCGGGGCGGTGGGGCCGCGGGGCGGTGGGATGGTGGGATGGTTGGGCGGCGACTGGGCCCGGCCCGCCGACCGCGGCTGTTACCAGACCTGGATCAGTCAGCTCGGTCTGGCGGGGGACCCGTGGACCGGTCGCGGGACCGGATAGCCGAGAAAGCCTGCCGCGATCGTGCGCCCGCTCCCCGACTCGGCGGCCAGCCGAACCGGGAGAACGGCTCCGCCCGCAGATGCAGACGGATGATCTCGCTGCTGTACGCCAGCGTGTCGGCCGGCAGATCGTCCGGTGGGTGCCAGGCGAGGGCGGAGCAGGTGGCCGGCTCCCGATTGGTGGGCTCGCCGCTCCATCGCGGCACCAGGAAGCCGAAACCGATACGAGCGTCGCTGTCCGGCGGAAGGGCATGCGTGACACCCGCGAAAGCGACATCCTCGGGTTCGACCCCGATGCCGAGCTCCTCGTCGAGCTCCCGGAGCACCGCGGTCACGACGTCCTCGGCGGGCTCGATCCGTCCGCTGGGCAGCGCCCAGCAGCCGCTTCCGTAGATGTCTCCCGCGCGTTTCGTCAGGAGCAGGCGGCCGTCCCGTACCAGTAGCGCAAGAACGTCGACCGGGGTCCGGTGTTCGTGCCGCATGGTCCTCCTGCACCTTTACCATGACCGTGTGGCAGTTCCGGTGCCAAGGTAACCCTTGTCGCCGAACATGTTCCTCGGATCGAGGACGTCGGGGATTCCGGACCGGGTTCGCCACGGCGGCCGTCCCACGAACCGCCTCCTCGAGGCCGACACCTCCGACGACCGTCTCACCCAGTGGCCACAATCCGTCGGACGGCCGTTGGCCGGTGAGTTGTGGGGACCTGAGCACGGTCTGCGGTACTTGGGAGTCGAAATGAAATAACTTGCGCGTTTCGAACCCTCCATAGGCCTGTGACCTGCGATGATGCTCTCGATCACGTATTTGTTACTTCATTACGTCCCCTTGGGCCGTGCCTTGCTCCCCACAATTTGGCCGCCGTGCGGTCAGGCGGACCCGGCCTTCGGCCTTCTTCGCCTGGTAGGGCACCTACGAGGAGGCTTGTTCCGCAACCTTCAGTACAGATGATCCAGATCATTCCTCGTCGCCCCCAGGTGGTCCTTGCGTGATTGTCCGGATGGTTCTCCGGATGGTTCGGGGGCGGGTCAGATCGGGCGGCGGGGCAGGCGTCCGCTCAGCGGCACAACAGAGCGTTGCCTGGGTGTTCTAGATACCGCGGTGTTTTAGATATCGAGGTCGACGTAAAGAGCGGCATGATCGGAGGCGGCCTGTCCGGCTCGGGTGATCTTGGGGTGGATCGCCCACTGGGCGGATGGGTGTTTGTTGTCGGGGTCGCCCCACAGGCCGGTGCGGACGATCTGCCCGCCGGTCATCCGGTCGGCGAGGTCGGGGGAGAGCAGGATGTAGTCGAGTCGGTTGCGGGCGGTGCAGGACTGGAAGGTACCGGGTCGGGGACCGGTGTCGAATCCGGCCCGGCTGGTGGCGTCCACGAGTGGGCTGTCGGGGCCGAGGAGGGGTTCGAGGCTGGGGAACGCGGGCGGGGGTGGCTTGTTGAGGTCACCGACGACGGCGATGTATCGGGCGCCGGCGTCGCGGAGCGCGGTGTAGATCTCCGCCACCCGGTGGGCCTGCCGGCGGCGTAGCGGGTCGGGGTTTCCCGAGGTCCAAGACTGGCTTTTCAAATGGTTCGGCAGCACCCAGACGGTGTTGCCGGCGGGGGTGTGCAGTTCGTAGGCGGGGCAGTCGCGGCTGAACAGCGGCCGGTCGGGGCGGGCCGGGTCGGGGTCGTCGACGTGGCTGACGATCGAGCCGATCGTGTGGCCGGGTTTGGCCAGCAGGCCGACGTTGATGCCGCGGGGGTCGTTGCCGTCGATGAGCATCACGTGGGCGTACAGGCCGGCGAGCAGACTGGTGTTGAACCGGACCAGCGCCGGACGGTTTTCGGCTTCGATCACGGCGAGAACGTCGGCGTTGATGTCCGTGATGACCTGGGCGGTGGAGCGGATCCCGGTCTCGTTGACGGGGCCGGTGACCAGTTCGACCCAGCCGATCCAATCCTGCCGTCCGGCTGCGTCGATCACAGCGTCCTTACCGGGGGGTTGGGTGAGGAAGTTCCCGCGGTTCTCGCGAAGCCGGGCCCACCGCGGCTGTGGATCCCGGCTGAGCTGCAGCCGACCCTCGCCGGTGCGGGTCAGGATTTCCATCGTTTCCAGGTCGGCGAGCATGTCGGTCTTGTCCTGAACGGTATAGACCTCGTGCTGGGCGAGGGTGGTGAACCGGTCGAATGCGGC